>JBPCRG010000143.1:0-2831 GCA_050997095.1 Thermomicrobiales bacterium
GAGCCACGTTCGCGGCATCGTCGATCGGTGACGCGTGCTCGGCCTCAGGCTCGATCGTCGATGCGGGCACTGCCGCCGCGGGAGCGTCCGCCGCCTCGACGGGTGCCGTCGGCTCCGAGGAACCGTCCGCGGCCGGGGTCGGTGCCGGAGCTTGCGGCGCCTCGGGGACGATCAGCGGGGCGACCTGGATGATCAGCATGTGCCGCATCACGCGGTCGAAGAGCTTCAGCTCTCGCTCGATCTCGACGATCGTCAGGGAGTCGGCGTCGAAGTAGTAGAGGACGTAGAAGCCGTCGCGGATGTCCCGCCCGGTGAACCGGATCGGGTAGGCGAGGCGACGGCGGCCCCAAGGCGAATCCCGAAGGACGGTGGTCACGGTTCCGCCGAATGTCGAGACGAAGCCGGAGACTTTGTCGATCGCCGCGGGCAATTCCTCTTCGGCGACGTCGGGACTGAAGATCACCATCAATTCGTATTTTCGCACTCGTTCATTTGCGTCGCGCAACGGAGGACTCCTCTCTCTGGGTTTGCCCCGCTGTCAAGTCGCCGAAGTTGCGCACTCGGCGACCGCGCGGAGCAGAAAGGCAAACATACAAAAGGCCACGGTGTGGCCCTCGCGGAAGTGTAGCACGCCGTCTCTAAATGAAGGGCGCGATATTTGGGACGGGTGGGATATCGGGATTTCGCAACGTCGAGCGTCATCGACTAGGCCGACGACGGTTCTCGCTCCGCTCAAAGAGATTCCTCGACTCCGCTTGCGCGCTCCGCTCGGAATGACGGGAGAGGGTGTCGCGCCACGATCGGGAACAATGCCGTTGACGATGCGTCGAGCACTCAGTCGGCCAAGGAGAGACCGAGGATCGCGGAGAGTTCGCGGAGGGTCTCCTGCGCGTCCCGGATGTCCTCCTCCTCCGGAGCCTGGAGGATCGCGGCGCTGATCTCGCGCAATGCCTCGATCGCGGAGGGCGTGTCGAGGTCGTCGTCCAGCGCGAGCAGGAAGCGCTCGCGCTGGACCGAGGCGTCGACCACCTCCTCGATCCCGAACGCGGGGAAATCGACGGCCTCGCGAAGGTCGGTCGCCAACCGGCTCCACTCGTCGACCTCCTCGTCGAGATATTCCCACGACGCGCGGTAGTGGTGCGAGAAGAGGTACAGCCGGATCGCGTCAGGGTGGTAGATCTCCAAGGCGTCGCAGGCAAGCACGAGGTTGCCGAGAGACTTGCTCATCTTCTCGCCCTGATACTTGACCATCGCGACGTGCATCCAATAGCGCACGAAGGGCTTGGCGCCGGTCCCGTTCTCCGTCTGGGCGATCTCGCACTCGTGATGGGGGAAGACGAGGTCGGCGCCCCCGCCATGGATGTCCACCGTGTTGCCGAGATATTTGGTCGCCATCGCGGAGCACTCGATATGCCATCCGGGGCGTCCGGGGCCCCACGGTGACGGCCAGGTCGGCTCTCCGGGCGACGCGGCCTGCCATAGCAGGAAGTCGATCGGCGCCCGCTTGTTCGGATCGTCCGGCTTGTTGCCGCGCTCGTTGGCGATCGCCAGCATCTCGCCGACGGGGATGTGGCTCAACTTCCCGAATTCAGGATCCTTCTCGACCGAAAAATAAACGTTGCCTTCAACGACGTACGCAAAGCCCGACGCGATCAGCGGCTCGATGATCGCGATCATCTCCGGGACATGGTCCGTGGCGCGGAGATAGTGGTCGGGATCGAGCGCGTTCAGCCCGCGCATGTCGTTCCGATATTTCTCGATCTCGCGGGCGCCGAGCTCGTCCCACTTCAAACCCAGCTCTTTGGCCTTGCGGAGGATGTCGTCGTCGATGTCGGTCACGTTCTGCACATAGGTCACGGCGAATTCGAGGTACCGCAGATACCGGACGACGATGTCAAAGGTCAAGAAGGTGAAGGCGTGGCCCATGTGCGTCGTGTCGTACGGCGTCACGCCGCAGACGTAGAGACCGATCGCGCCGTCGCGGGCCGTCACCAGTTCCGTCGCGCCCGACTGCGTGTTGAAGAGCCGCATCCGTCTCCTACCTCGTCGTTGACCGCCCCGGCAGTCGGAAAAGATCGTGATTCCCCCGAGCGAAGATCCCGCCTTCCGCGGCTTCCGCGGTCATGACCGTCTCGCTCTGGATCGTACCGTTCCCAGTATATCCGAGACTACGGCGGTGTCCGGCGCCCCCGCGACGTCCGAAAGCCGAAGCGGTCCGCCAGTCCTA
Organism: Thermomicrobiales bacterium; assembly: GCA_050997095.1. Taxonomy (GTDB): domain Bacteria; phylum Chloroflexota; class Chloroflexia; order Thermomicrobiales; family UBA6265; genus JBPCRG01. The sequence goes on from JBPCRG010000143.1 coordinate 2,228, forward strand.
GGCGAACTTTCCCGGCAGCTTGGACGCGGGCCGGGAACCGCACGCCTTCAGTGCCGACTGGCGCCATACTCGGCTGCGGTCGCGCCGACGACGGACGTGGCGGGCGAAGCGGGTCGAGTCGGGGACAAGGCACTGGACATTGGCTGTGATCGATAGCCCGCGCTGGATGTCGCGACTGATGATGGTGATCGGCGTCGCAGCCGCGACGGCATGCGGCGGGCCGCGACTGGCGCCGACGCCCGCACCGCTGACGACGACCCAATTCGGGTCGACCGCCACTCCCGCGACCCGGCCGGATGCCGACGGATCGGCGGCGACCGCTGGGCTTTGCGCGAACGGCCGGCTGCTGGTCGGAGACCTGCCCCGAGTCGACCGGTCGTGGCAGGACGGGCTCGCGGCCGCCACCGCGAAGGCGCTCGATTGGCAGCCCGACGCGGCGCTGAACGCGCTTCAGGTCTCGTGCCAACTCTTCGAGACCGGGTTCCGGTGGCAGGCGACGTTCTATTCGCGCAACGCCCAGGCGTTTTTCCTAAGCGACACGGGCGACGTGAAGCCGGCCGGCGTCAAAGCGGAGAACGTGCCGTTGATCGGCGGCGAGCCGCTG
>JBPCRG010000152.1:0-4472 GCA_050997095.1 Thermomicrobiales bacterium
TCGCCGAGCGCAACGCCGCCGCCCGCGCCGTCGACTGGCGCTTCACCACCGCGGACGCCCGGATCACGCTCAAACGGCTCTACCCCGTCATCGACGGTGACAAATGATGCTAGTCACTGTACTGAGGGAACGAAGGATCTCCTGCTGCGAAACAACTCCCGCTCGGAGTGGGTGCGGACCGACGGGAGCAATCGCTGCGGCGAAAGATTCCTCCCGCCGCATCAACGGTCGGGGTCTTCGTCCAGCGTGCCGTCGGCCATGCGCTACCGCGGTTGGATCTTCGCACGGTCGACGTGCGTGAACGCGGCGAGGGCGCCGAGCGCCAGATAGACCACGCCGGAGACATGCCGCTGCCGGCGCGCGAATCCCGGCCGACGCAGAAGCCATCCGCCGAGCAAGCCTGCGGCGAATGCGTAGAGGGTGTCGGTCAGGACGCCGAGGAGAAAGAAGATGCTCCCCAGGATCACGATCTGGGTGGTGACGGACCCTTTGCCCGGATCCACGAACTGTGGCAGGAACGCGAGGAAGAACAAGGCCACTTTCGGGTTGAGCGCGTTGACGAGCACCCCGCGGAGGTAGATCCGGCTCAGCCGCCGCTCCGCCCGCGGTCCATCGAAACCGGCGTCGTGATGGCCAAGAAGCGTCCGGATGCCGAGGAGGATCAGGTAGCCGGCGCCGACGTATTTGACCGCGTTCAACGCCAGCGCGGAGGAGGCCAGCAGCGCGGACAAGCCCAAGGCGGCGGCGGCGACGTGGACGAGAGTTCCGGTGTCGATGCCCAGGGCCGACACGAACCCGGCCCTCCGCCCTTGGCTGATGCTCCCGGTGACGATGTAGAGCACGTTCGGCCCCGGCACCAGGATCAGCGCCAGCGCGGCCACCGAGAAGACGAGCAACGTCGACGAATCAGGCATGTCTGTCTCCTCCGAGCGTGTGCACAGGGGCGGATCTTAGCATCTGTGAGGACAGGTTCTCGAAAAGAGGAAAGGCTCGGGATGACGGCGGAGGAGTCGGACTGCAATTGTCATTCTGACGAAGGAAGAATCTCCTCTTCCATCCCCTCACCCGGCCGAGGCCGATGGGCACGGCGACGATCCGTCACCGGCGCGAGCGCGGGTCGAGGGCGTCGCGGAGGCCGTCGCCGACGAAGTTGAAGCCGGTGACGGTGAGGGTGATCAGCAGGCCGGGGAAGATCGCGACCCAGGGCGCGGCGCCGAAGTAGCTCTGGGAGTTGTTGAGCATGTTGCCCCAGCTCGCCGCGGGCGGCTGGATGCCGTAGCCGAGGTAGCTGATGTAGCTCTCGGCCAGCACCGCGTTGGCGATGTTCAAAGTCGCCGCGACCAGGATCGGGGCCAGCGAGTTGGGCAGCAGGTGCTGGAAGATGATCCGCGAGTCGCTCGCGCCGAGCGCCCGGGCGGCGTGGACGAAATCCCGCTCCCGCAGGGCCATCGTCTGGTTGCGCAGGATCCGGGCAAGCTCCATCCAGGCGGTCAGTCCGATGATCAGGGTGATCGTGAAGACGGACATGCCGACGAAGGCCACCAGCACGAGCAGGAGGAAGACGGTCGGGAAGCACATCAGCGCGTCGGTCAGGCGCATCAGGACCGCGTCGACCTTGCCGCCGTAGAAGCCGGCGACCAGACCGACCAGCGTGCCGACCGAGACGGTGACCGCCATCGCCGCGAAGCCGACGAGCAGCGAGATGCGCCCGGCGTAGAGCAGGCGGCTGACCAGGTCGCGCCCGACCTCGTCGGCGCCGAGCAGGTACCCCTTGTGGCCGGGATGCGCGAACTTGTCGAGGATGCTGATCCGGAGCGGATCCTTCGGCGCGATCGCGGGCGCGAAGACCGCGCAGAGGATCAGCGCCAGACAGATCACGAGCCCGGCCGAGGCGAGGCGGTGCCGGAGGAAGCGCCGCACCGCGAGCCGCCACGGGCTCTAGATCGAGGATCTGCGCCGACGCAGCCCGGACGGGTCCGAGAGCGCAGGCGGGGCGTCCGCGGCGGTCGCGGGGTGCATGCTCATCGGCGGATCCTCGGGTCGAGCAGCGCCGCGGCGATGTCGGAGACGAAGTTGAAGACGATCACGAGCACGGCGGTGACGAAGAGGATCCCCATCATCACGGGGTAGTCGCGGTAGCTCAGGGAGTCGACGAAGAGCCGACCCATCCCCGGCCAGGTGAAGACGCTCTCGGTCACCAGAGCGCCGCCGAAGAGGAGCGGCAGCTGGATCCCGGCGAGGGTCACGATCGGCACGAGCGCGCTGCGGAAGGCGTGGCCCATGATCACGTTCTTTTCGGAGAGCCCTTTCGAGCGGGCGACGCGCACGTAGTCCTGGCCGATCACCTCGAGCATCGCGGCCCGGGTGTAGCGGCTCCAGGTCGCGACGAGCACCAGCCCGAGCACCGACGCGGGCGCGACGAGATGGTGCAGTCTGTCGGTCAGCGAGAAGTCCTCGCCGAGCGTCTTGCGCCCGCCGGAGGGGATCCAGCTCCAGCGCACGGCGAAGAGGTAGATCACCATCAGCCCGAACCAGAAGGTGGGGATCGAGAGCGCGACCATCGCGCCGACGGTGGCGGCGTAGTCGGGAAGCGAGTACTGCTTGACCGCGCCGAGCACGCCGATGCCGACCCCGAGCGCGACCGCGATCAGGAGCGCCGTCGAGGTCAGCTCCAGCGTCGCGGGCACGCGGTCCATGATCACGTCGCGGGCGGGGCGGCGGTCGCGGTACGAGCGCCCCCAGTCGCCCGAGAGCATCCCGCGCGCCCATTTGCCCTACTGCACGGGGATGGGGTCGTCGAGGCCGAAGCTGGTGCGCAGGCGGGCCAGATCCTCCGCCTTCATGTTCATGCCGACGGCGTAGACCGCCTCCGGCCCGCCCGGCGCCAGCCGCATCAAACCGAACGCGATGATGGTGACGAGCACCAGCAGGATCGCGCTCTGGATGATGCGGCGGAGGGTGTAGCCAATCATGGGAGGCGGGGATCAGGGGTCGGGGATCGGGGTCGACGGCTCTTTCCGTCCCTGACCCCCGACCCCGGTCCCAACCGCCCTACGCCCAGAACCACTCGTTCACGTTCCACATGTTGGAGACGACGAAGGCGTTGCCTTTGTAGTTGGTGAGGCCGGCCTTCGTGCCTTCGACGTTGGTGTAGTGGAAGATCGGGAGCACGGCGAGGTCGGCCCGGACGATCTCCTGGACCTTGTAGTAGATCGCCTTCCGCTTCTGCTGATCGACCTCCTTGGCGCCCTGCGCGAGCAGCGTGTCCAGTTCCGGATTCTTGTACTGCATGTTGTTCTTGCCGGCGCCCGACTGCACCGGGATCTGGGTGCTGGCGAAGCGGGCGGTCGCGTCCGGGTCGCCGCCGACTCCGGAGATCTCGCCGACCATCACGGTGTCGAACTTCGACTTCTGGTAGTAGTCGCCCCAGATCACCGCCGGCGGCATGTTGTCGATCTGCATGTCGATCCCGACGTCCTTCCACGTCTGCTGCAGGTACTGCTGGGCCTGCTCGCGGACGTTGTTGCCTTTGGTCGTCGAGTTGGTGAAGCTGAGCTTGACGCCATCCTTGGCGCGGACGCCCCCGTCGCCGACGGTCCAGCCCGCCGCGTCGAGGCCGGCCTTCGCCTTGTCGGGACTGTACTCGTGCTTTGGCAGGTTCGGATCGTTGGCCCACGACGACTCGGCGAGATAGGTCTCGGAATTGGTGTGGATGTCGAGATAGATGGTGGAAAGGATGTTCTCCTTGTCCATCGCGTCGTACATCGCTTGGCGGACGGCCTTGTCCCCGAAGATCGGGTTGCCGAAATTGGGGTAGATGAACTCGACGAACGAAGTCGGCGCCTTGTTAATCACGCGGTCGGCCAGCGTCTGCGCCTCGACGTAGTTCGAGGCGAGGATGCCCTGAAGCCCGGTGTAGTCGACCTCGCCCGTCTGAACTGGGTGAAGAGGATGTTCGTGTCCTGGAGGTACTTCACGATCAGCTTGTCGAGGTAGGGGCCGGGGCCGTGGTAGGCCGGGTTCGCGGCGAGTTCGATCGATTCGCCCGGCGTGCGGCTGACGAAGGTGAAGGGGCCGGACCCCACCGGCTTGGTCGAGTTGAAGTCGCTGGTCGTGAGGTCCTGCCCCTGCAGGATGTGCTGGGGCACGATGTATGTGTCCGACCAGACGATCAGGAAGGGCGCGAAGGGTTCGGAGAGCGTCATCTTGAGGGTGAAGTCGTCGGGGGTCTCCGCCTTCGCCACCTTGTCGTGGCCGAGCTTGATCGGCGACGGCACCTTCGGGTCGAGGATCGTGGTGTGCGTGAAGACGACGTCCTTGATCGTCAGGGGCGTGCCGTCGTGCCACTTCGCGTCCGTGCGGATCTTGACCGTGTAGTTCAGGCCGTCGGCGCTGATCCCGCCGTTCGCGACCGTCGGGATCTCGGTGGGGAGGTCGGGGACAAAACGGGCGTTCTCCTCGCTCCCCCAGAA
>JBPCRG010000153.1:0-5349 GCA_050997095.1 Thermomicrobiales bacterium
TCGCCGAGCGCAACGCCGCCGCCCGCGCCGTCGACTGGCGCTTCACCACCGCGGACGCCCGGATCACGCTCAAACGGCTCTACCCCGTCATCGACGGTGACAAATGATGCTAGTCACTGTACTGAGGAACGAAGGATCTCGTCGTTCCTAAAATAGGAGTCCGACAGGCGCGACGCCGCCCGTGTCCGCCCCGCCGCCCGCGCTTGACGCGCTGCCGTGAGCGGGTATGATTCCGGAAATGACCATCAACCGAATGTTCGCCGGGTCACGACGATTCCGCGACAGGGACGTCGACCGCGCAGGCGCCGGGCGTCGCCTCAGGTGCACGGCGTTCGACGGCGGCGAGTGGAGAGCGAAGTGAATCCGGCAATCCTCGATGTCCGCGATCTGCGGGTCCATTACCACACTTCGGCCGGCGCGGTGCAGGCGGTCAACGGCGTCACGTTCGACATCCGCGCGGGCGAGCGGCTCGGGCTGGTGGGGGAGTCGGGCTCCGGCAAATCGACCATCGCGCTGGCCCTGTTGCGGCTCATCCGGCCGCCGGGGTGGATCGAGGGCGGGTCGATCGCGCTGGACGGCGTCGACCTGCTGAGCCTTTCCGAGGAGGAGATGCGGCAGGCCCGGCTCGCCAAGATCGCGCTGGTGGCGCAGGGCGCGATGAACTCGCTCAACCCGGTCGCGAAAGTGAAGGACCAGATCCGCGACGGCTTGAAGGACCACGGCGTGCGCCTCCCGGCCAAGGCGTTCGACGACCGGATGCACGAGCTGCTGGAGAGCGTCGGGCTGCGCCGCGAGGTCGGCGGGATGTTTCCGCACGAACTGAGCGGGGGGATGAAGCAGCGGGTCTGCATCGCGATCGCGATCAGCCTGCGCCCGAAGCTGATCATCGCCGACGAGCCGACCAGCGCGCTCGACGTCGTCGTCCAGCGCCAGGTGATGGGCACCCTGCTGAAGGTGCAGGAGGATCTCGGCGCGTCGATCCTGCTGATCGGGCACGACATGGGCCTGATGGCGCAGGTCGTGGATCGGGTCGGGATCATGTACGCCGGCAATTTCTCCGAGGTCTCCAACGTGGCGGACCTCTTCCGCGAGCCTCTGCATCCGTACAGCCAGCTCCTGATCGGCAGCCTGCCCACGCTGGCGGTGAAGGGGGCCTTCCAAGGCATACCCGGCCTGCCGCCGTCGCTGCTCCACCGCCCGCAGGGCTGCGCGTTCCGCTCGCGCTGCCCGCGCGCGTTCGACCGGTGCGCGGTCGAGGAGCCGCCGCTGCTCGAGGTCCAGGGGGGGCGGCGCGTCTCGTGCCATCTCTATTGAGGAGTCCGCATGTCCGCTCTCGCATCCCCTCCCGCGCTGCTGGAGGTCCGGCACGCGACCAAGGTTTTCGGCGGGGGGCGCCTGCTCCATAAAAAGCCGGGCATGGTCGCGCTGGACGATTTCTCGCTGAAGGTGGAGACCGACCCTCCGAGCATCACCGCGATCGTCGGCGAGAGCGGCAGCGGCAAGACGACGCTGGCCCGGCTGCTGCTGGGGGTGGCGGCGCCGAGCTCCGGCGAGGTCCTCTTCCGGGGCAAGGACCTGCGCCGCCTCGCCCGAGAGGAGCGCGTCCAGTTCCTGCGCGACGTGCAGGTTATCTTCCAGGACCCGTACGAGGTCTACAACCCGTTCTACAAGGTCGACCACGTGCTGGAGACCCCGATCCGGAAGTTCAAGCTGGCGAAGGCGGGCGAGCCGACGCGGGCGCTGATGGAGGAGACGCTGAACGCGGTCGGGCTGCGCCCGGAGGAGACGCTCGGGCGCCACCCGCACCAGTTGAGCGGCGGCCAGCGGCAGCGGATCATGGTGGCCAGGGCGCTGCTGATCCAGCCGCGCCTGATCATCGCCGACGAGCCGGTCTCGATGGTCGACGCCTCCCTGCGGGCGACGATCCTGGAGAGCCTGCGCCAGCTCTACCTGCGCTTCGGCATCTCCATGCTCTACATCACCCACGATTTGACCACGGCCTATCAGGTCAGCCAGAACATCATCGTGCTCTACCGCGGGGAGGTGGCCGAGGTTGGCAACGTCGATCTCGTCGTCAAGAAGCCGCTGCACCCGTACACGCAGCTGCTGATCCAGTCGATCCCGGTCGCCGACCCCGGCCACCCCTGGACCCAGCACGAGGTCGCCGCCGACCCGTCGGCGACGCCGTCGGCGCTCTCGACCGTCGGCTGCAAGTTCGCCGACCGCTGCCCGCACGTGATGGAGATCTGCCGGAAAAGCGCGCCGCCCCTCTTCCGGACCGACGACAACCGGGCCGCCGCCTGCTTCCTCCACCGCGGCAACCCCAAGCTGGAGGCCGGCGACCCCGACGGCCTGCTCGCCAAATCCGCGGGCGACCTGCGGATCGGGGAGACGCAGCCAGCAGCGTAGGCGGCGTAGTCCTACTTGATCGAGGAGCCGCATCGTGCCGCCCGGGATTCAAATCCCGGGCTGATTGACGGAAGTCGGTTGAAACCGACTGAAAAAGGCTTTAGGCGATGTCCAAGCTGTGCATGGATGTCGCCGACCCCGGCCGGGCGCCCGCCTCCACCATCAGTCGGCTTCAGCCGACTTCCGTCACTCAGACCGGACTTCAGTCCAGGGCGACACCGACCGGACGCCGCGCACCCGGAGACGCCGGGCGGACGCCGGGGGCCGGGCGACGCGTGCATCGGCGCGGGAATCACGGCGATTCGATAGGATTTTTCGACGGCCACGTGGGAATCGATCCTTCGGCGACACCGACCCAAAATCGCGAAAGAGGTTCCGAACGATGCCCTACTGGCGGCTCCACTACCACCTCGTCTGGGCTACGCGCGACCGCGAGCCCCTTCTGGGTCCAGAGGAGGAGGCGCTCGTCCGACGCTCGATCCACCTGACGGCCGCCGACCTCGACCTCGTCCCCCACGCCGTCGGCGTCATGCCCGACCACGTCCACGTCGCGCTCTCGATCCCGCCGAAGGTCGCCGTCGCCGAAGCCGTGAAACGCCTCAAAGGCGCCTCCGCCCACGGGGTCAACCAGTCCCCCTCCCGCGCCGACCCGTCGACCTTCGGCTGGCAGGGCGAATACGGCGCGCTCACTTTCGGCGACGCCGCCCTTCCCTCCGTCGTCGCCTACATCCAGAACCAGGCGAACCACCACGCCGAGAACCGCCTCTGGCCCAAACTCGAACGCGCCCAGGAAACCTGACCCGCCCTTCCTCCCGCCCAGTCGGTTTCAACCGACTTCCGTCACTCAGCCCGGGGTTTCAACCCCGGGACTCGGAGCCCGCGGGTCTCTCTCGAAGTCCGAAGCCCACGGCCCAAAGCCCGCGACCTACACCCGGTTCCGCAACCGCGGGTTCGAGACTTCGTCGAGGCCGACGGCGACCAGGAAGAGGCCGGTGAAGAGGAAGGAGATCATGACGATCGGCGGGGTCCACCACCACCACCAGCCGTTGATGATCGCCGCGTTGTAGTTGACCCAGTAGAGCGTCATCCCCAGCGTCGGCGCCTCGAAGGGGCCGAGGCCGAGCATCTCCAGCCCGATCGCCGCCAGCACCGCGGCGGAGATCGTCGTCACCAGCGCGCCGACCAGATAGGGGATCAGGTTGGGCAGCAGCTCCCGGACGATCACCTCCCGGCCGCTCATGCCCGAGAGCCTGGCGACCTGGACGAACCCGCGCTGCTTCAGCGTCAGCACCTGGGAGCGGATCGTGCGCGCGGGGTAGAGCCAGGCCAGCACCGCGATCACGAACGTCATCTGGGTCACGGTCAGCCCGCCGTGCGCCTTCATCGCGATCGTCATCAGGATCAGCAGACCGGGCACGGTCAGCCCGACGTCGACGAAAACCTTGAGGATGTCGTCGACGATGCCGCCGTAATAGGCCGAGGTGAAGCCGACCAGGGCCCCGAAGACGACGCCGAAGACGCCGCAGATCAGGCCGAGGCGGAAGGTGAGCGGCGTGCCCACGACCATCACCGCGTAGAGACTGCGCCCCTGCTTATCGCTGCCGAAAGGCAGGGCCTGCGAGGGATGGCGCAGCGTGCGGACGGAGAGCGGGGCGGCCTGCGAGGTGTCCACGGTCAGATGCCCGACCACCACGAAGAGCAGCAGCGCCAGGAGGAAGCCCATCCCGACGAGCAGCGAGCGGTTGCGCCGGACGTAGCCGAGCAGATTCGCCAGCGTGCCGGGGGCGGAGCCGGCGCGGCTTTCGCCTTGGCCGACGACGACGGGGCTTTCCTGCACGGCGACGCTCATGTCAGGCCTTCTGGTACGTGATCCGAGGATCGAGCAACGGGTAGATCAGGTCGAGGATCAGCGTCGCCAGCGCGATCGCGAGGATCAGGATGAAGACGATCCCCTGGACCAGGGTGTAGTCGGAGCCGCGGATGGCGTCATAGAGCACGTTGCCGATCCCGGGATACGAGAAGATCACTTCGACGATCACGGTGCCCGCGATCAGCTGGCCCAGCGCCAGCGCCAGCGCCGTCGTCTGTGGCAGCAGCGCGTTGCGGATCGAGTAGTGGAGGAAGATCGTGCGGTCCTTCAGGCCCTTCGCGTCGGCGTAGGTGACATAATCCTCGCCTTGGGTGGTGACCATCATCGAGCGCATGCCGAGCGCCCAGCCGCCGATCGAGACGAGGATGATCGAGAGCGCGGGCAGCGCCGAGTGGTAGAGGACGTCGCGCGCGAACTCGAAGGAGTACGCCGGGAACGTGCCGGGCTTGTATCCGTAGGCGAGGGGGAACCACTTCAGGCGGAACGCGAAGAGATAGACCAGGACCAGACCGAGCAGGAAGAAGGGGATCGCGTTGAGCGAGAGCAGCGGCGGCATCAGGAACTGGAGGAACTTGGGCGCGCGCGACCAGCCCATGAACGCGCCGAGCAGGCCCCCGAGGACCCACGAGATGATGATCGTCGTCGTCAGCAGGCCCAGTGTCCACGGCAGGGCCGCGCCCACGATGTCGACGACCCGGCGCGGATAGTTGGCGATCGAATAGTTGAAGTCGAAATGGATCGTGTCGTCCAGATAGATCAAATACTGTTTCCACAACGGTTTGTCGAGACCGAATTTCTTGTCGTAGTTCTTGACCATGTCGTCGAGGCCGGCCTGGTAGTTTCCGCCCAAAGCCGCCTGCTGACCGAGCTTCTGGCGGACCGGATCCCCTCCGCCCAGCCGCGGCAGGAAGAAGTTGACGGTCGCCGCCAGCCACACGACCAACAGGAACATGCCGATTCGTTTCGCCACATACCGAAGCTGCACAGCTCGTTCTCCCCCAAGCGGGACCGGGAGGGGGGGGGGGGGGGGGGGGGGGGGGGGGGGGGGGGCGGGGGGGGGGGGGGGGGGG
>JBPCRG010000223.1:0-4526 GCA_050997095.1 Thermomicrobiales bacterium
TCCTCAGCTTTGTGCTTTGAGTTCTGTGCTTTGGGTCGGGCGCTTCTATGACGCTATCGCTGATCAGAGCTCAAAGCCCAAAGCTCACGGCTCAAAGCTTTATCGAAAGGACCTCCACAATGACGAGTACACACGGCTCCGGGGCTTCGACGGTTCTGGTCACGGCGCAGTGGGAGAAACCGGTGGTGCCCGCGAGCGGCGGGAAGACGACGCTGCTGGTGCGGATCACGGGCACGCAGATCGTGGGCGCCGCCGCGCCGCGCCGGGCTCCGCTCGATGTCGCTTTCGTGCTCGACCGTTCCGGGTCGATGAGCGGTGAAAAGTTGGCATTGGTCAAAGAGGCGGTGACGGAGGCGCTCGGGCATCTCGCTGTTGAGGATCGCGCCGCCTTGATCAGCTACGACCATCGGGTCGAGACGGTGCACGGGCTGGCTCCGGCCACGTCGCGGGCCAAGGCGACGATGCGGGTCGCCCTGCACGGGATCGACGCCGGCGGCTCGACCTGCCTGTCGGGCGGGTGGTTCGCGGGATGCGGGGAGCTGAGCCGCGACATGGAGCCGAGGGGCAGGGTGCGGGTCCGCCGGGCGGTGCTGCTGACGGACGGGCAGGCGAACGACGGGATCACGGACCGCGAGGAGCTGCTTGGGCACGCCGGTCAATTGCGGCGGCGCGGCATAGGCACCACGACGCTCGGGGTCGGGTTGGACTTCGACGAGGAGTTGCTCGCGGGGATGGCCGAGGCGGGCGGCGGCAGCTTTCAGTTCATCCGGCGCCCGAGCGAGCTCCGCGCCTTCTTCGCGCGCGAACTGGGCGATCTGCTGAGCGTGACCGCGGTGGGGCTGACGCTCTCGATCACGATGCCCGAGGGAGTGCGGGCGCGTTTGATCAACGCCTTTCCCCACGAGCGGACCGGCAAGCGGATTGATGTCGCGGTGGGCGATCTGGCCGCGGGCGACGAGATCAACCTCGTCTTCTCCGTCAGCGCCCGGCCCGGCGCGATCGGCGCGGAGCATCGGGTGAAGGTCGGCGCGCAATGGACCGATCCGACCGCGGATGTGTCGCGCAGCATCGAATTGACCACGGCGGCGCTGCGCCTGGCCGATGGCCGCGAGGTCGAGTCCACCGTGGCCGACCCCGTCGTCGCGGAGCAGGCCGCCCTGCGCCGGGCCGAGGAGACGATGCGCGAGGCGGTGCGGCTGGATCGGCAGGGACGCCACGCGGAGTCGCGGCAGCGCTTGGCGGGCGCGGTCCAGCATCTGGCGGCGGCGCCGATGACGGCGGCTGTGCGGTCGCGTCAGGAGTCGATGCGGCACGTCGCGGAGATGGACGCGGGCGTCGGTCTCGGCGAGGAGACGCTGAAGCAGGCCGTCTACGAGTCGCACCGGCAGTCGCGCGGCAAACGCGGGCCGGACGGGTCGGCCTGACCTATTGCGGGGGCAAAACGTCCCGTTCCGGATTCATCGGAAGTCTGATCCTGCGGGCGACGATTGATTTCGCCGATGCAACCGATAGGATCCGATGAGTGGCGGCTCAAGGACGAAGCGCGGTCTTGCACGGCGTCGGGTTCGCTAGAGGAGTCGCCCTCACCCACCGGCGGAGATCACCCCCTTTATTTGGAGGGAGCAGACGTTTGGACGGTCAGCGATTCGACGACATCGCCCGGAGCTGGGCCGACGGCGTTTCCCGCCGGTAGGTGGTCAAGAGCGTCGCGGCCGGCATCGCCGCGGCGGCGCTGACGATGGTCGGGCTGGGCAAGGCCGAGGCGGTCCGGATTTGCCAGGTGCGTGGCCAGGTCTGCTGCGTGAACGGCGACTGCTGCGGCAACCAGTGCGCACCCGACGCGGCCATGGGCCGCAGGCGGTGCGGTTGCCCGGTCGGCTCGGCCACGTGCGGGGCGACATGCTGCGGCAAAGGGGAGACCTGCCAGAACGGCCAGTGCCAATCGGCCTGCCAGACCGAGTGCTGCGCCGACACGGACTGCGCCGCCGGCGACTCCTGCTGCAATGGCGCGTGCGCCGATCTGCTGACCGACGCCAATTCCTGCGGCGCCTGCACGACCCTGTGCGGCACGGGCACGTCGTGCTGCGGCGGCGCCTGCGTCGACCTGCAGACCGATGCGGCGAACTGCGACGCCTGCGGCAACGATTGCGGCTTCTATCTCGGCAATCCCAATTCCCCGAACTGCTGCATCGGCGGCGCATGCACGCCATCCTTCCTCTGCGGTTAGGGTCGGCCGGAACGAAACGGCGGCAACCGACGACGCCACCCGGGAGACGCTGTCTCCCGGGTGGCGTCGTTCCTTGCGGTCCGCCGACGTGCCCGCGACACGGCCGACCGTCGCCTATCATCACCGGATGACCGCTCCCCGGGCATTGTTCTACAGCCACGACGCCTTCGGCCTTGGGCATGGCAGCCGCACCCTGACCGTGGCCGGAGCTTTCTCCCGTCGGCGGCCCGACGTCGGCATCCTCGTGGTCGCCGGGGCCGCAGTCGTCGGACGGCACGCGCTGCCGCCGATGGTCGATCTGCTGACTCTGCCTCAGGCGGCGAAGCGGCACGTCTACGACCGCTCCCGCGGGCCGGATTCGGCGGGGCTCTGGGAGCTTCGCGCGGGCATCCTCGCCGCCGCCGCCCGGGAGTTCCGGCCGGACGTCGTCTATGTCGACCACGCGCCGGACGGGATGAAGGGCGAGCTGCGGCAGGCGATCGAGAGCCTGCGCGCGCTCCCCCGGCCGCCCCGCTTCATCGTCTCCCTCGACGAGTTTCTGGCTGAGCCCGCCGACGCCAAGCGGCAATGGAGCGAGCCGGAGGCGCGGCGGCCGCTGGCCGAGGTGTACGACCACATCCTGATCCGCGGCGACCGCGCCGTCTTCGAGACGGCGGCGGAGTACGGGCTCCCCCGAGTTCGACGCCAAACTCTCGTACAGCGGGTACGTCGCCAAGATCGGGGGTCCGGCCGACGCCGACGCGGCGCGCGCGGAGCTCGGCGCGACGACGCGCCCGCTGCTGGTGGTGACGTCGGGGGGCGGGGTCGACGGGAGACAGCTGCTGGAGGCGGCGCTGCGGGCGCTCGCGCTCAAACGCCTGGACGTGGCCGCGCTCGTGGTCACCGGGCCACTTCTCGCGGACGCCGACCGGCGGGCGCTCGGGCAGCTCGCCGAACGGCTGCCGAACGTGACGCTGCGCTCCTTCGAGCCCGACCTCGGCCGCTATCTGGCGGCTGCGGATCTGGTGGTCTGCATGGCGGGCTATTCGTCGATCGCGGAGGTGCTGGCGCATCGCAGGCGGAGCATCGTCGTGCCGCGGGTGAAGCCCTGGCCCGAGCAGCGGGTCCGCGCCGAACGCCTGGCCCGGCTCGGCCTGATCGCGACGATCCACCCGGACGCCCTGACGCCGGAACGCCTGCGCGCCGAGATCGTCCGCTCGCTCGCCGCCCCGCCCCCGCCGCACACCGTCGACTGCGACGGCGCCCGCCGCTCCGCCGCCGCGATCGACGCGCTGCTGCGGGGGAACACGCCGGCGTGAAGAGACGCCATTGCTTTGGGTGTTGAGCCTGGAATAGCCGGAGCAGAAGAGCTTGCTTGCGAAGGATGAGTTGGTTTCTCACGTATGAACGTCAGACAGGAGAGAGCGGAGGAATGATCCTCGTATTTCTCTGGGACACGGCATTGCGCTCAACACGTGCTATGCCGCGGCGAGGATGGGCGTCTCCGGCTGGGCGGTCGTCGCGGTCCTCACGCCGATCACGAGCAGGTATTGGGGTACACGAAGCCCAAGGCAAAGCCGCCGAAGATGGCGACGAGCAGATAGAGGACGCCGGCGATCCTCGCGAGGCGCTTCGGTGCAACCAACGTGGTCTCCATTCAACAAGGTCCCTTCTTCGAGGAGGATGTGCGTTGGGCAACCGGCGCCGCAGGAGACCGCTCGCCGGGACCCACCTTCGCGAACGACGGTCCCAGGCCGAGGACGCGACGCGCGTCACCGACGCACCGGCGTTCGACAAGGTCGCTGCGCCGGACATGATGCTGTCTAAGGTGTCGGCAGTGTGCGCGGTTCGACAGGCGCGGCGGTCGCGTCAGTCCGCTCAAATCCGGCGGCCGCGAAAGGGCGGTTCAAGGCGCGCCACAGACGAGGCATCTTGCAACCGCTTGTGTTCGGCGCTGGAGTGATCTCGACGGCCCTCGTTTTCGGGACGCTATGATGAAATGAAGGAGGGCCCCATGTTTGCTTCTACGCAGTCACTTCCATTCGCGGGATTTCAGGGAGAGGTCGTACCGCACCAGTTTCTGCGGCAGGCGGACGCGTCCGACCACTTGGCGGTCTTGCTGCCGGGGATGGGGTATACGTGCGACATGCCGCTGTTCTACTACGCGCAGAATCTCCTGGAAGATCGCGGCGCCGACCTCCTGCGCGTCGAGTATGCCTACGGCAAGCGCCCCGAGTTTCGGATGCTTTCCGCTCCGGAGCAGGCCCGGTGGCTGTTCGGAGACGTCGCCGCGGCGTGCCGGGCAGGATGCGATCAGGGC
>JBPCRG010000208.1:0-9025 GCA_050997095.1 Thermomicrobiales bacterium
GTCCCGCGCTTCGCGGATCGGCCGCGGCGCCCGCCGCGATCAAGAAAGCGACATTGGGCCACACGCAATCAGCCGTAGCACAAGGGAGGACGCCGATCCTGGCGAGACGGACCTTTGCCCATGGCGCGGACAGCGGCGCCCACCCCGCGCCCGGACCGACCGTGCTCTTCGTCGAATCGGGCGCGGTCGAGTTTTCCGTGACGCAGGCGGGCGCGTTGGTGACGCGGTCCGGTTCGACGGCGGAAGAACTGCTGGCGGCGGGCGCTAAAACGACGTTGAACGCTGGCGATGCCGTCACCTACGACGAGGGCGTCATCCACGAGGTGATCAATTCGGGTACAGGCCCCGCGGTGACGCTGGAGTCCCGGCTGAACCCGACCGCGGTGGCGACTCCGGCCGCGACGCCGACGCCGTAGCGCGGACCATCCACGAACGGCAGGGGATCGCCGGAGGCCGAATGGCCTTCGGCGATTGTCCGCGCCACGCGTCGGATTTCGTGGTTCGCGACCGATGCAGCCGGTCGAACTGCGCGCACGTCGCGCCTGCGTGGACCATGGTCGATCGATGCGTCGGAATGACGACGTTCTGCGCGTCGTCATTCGTCGTCGGTCAGGGCGATGACCCAGGATGGTGCACAGACGACTCGGCGTCGGACGGGATCGTCATCCCCGATATTGGAACGATACGGGGGCAAGGGTCGAGCCGTCGGGGAGAGCGGCGGGCTCCTGGTTGAAGTTCATCCAGATCTCGAGGGCGCCCCGGCGGCTGACGCGCACGCCTTCCGGCAGCGGGACGACGGGGATTCCGGCCTCGGCGAGCACGCCGGCGAGCGTCTCGGTCACGAGCGATGCGCTCCAGGCGCCGATCGAGAGGGCGTTGCCGTTGCGGACGACTGCTGCCTCGCCGGCGAGCGGGCCGTCGGCGTACGTCTTCAGCACGTGGGCGTCGATCGGCCGGTAGGCTTCGGCCCAGGTCTCGACGACGTGGCCGTCGACGTGGACCGTCATCCCCGGACGCATGCCGTCGAAATTGAGCAGCGAGTGGCCGACGAGCTGGCGCAGCGGACCCGGTTGGCCGTCCTCCTGGGCTCTGCCCGTGGGGGTGCGGTAGGCGGTGCGCGGTCCGAAGACGATGCGCGCGGAGCCGGCATGTCCGGCGAGATGGTCGGCCCGCTCCCGGCTCATGAGTTGGAGCGCGGGGGCGACGATCACGTCGTAGCCGACGAGGTCGTGGTCGGGGCGGCGGATGTCGACGTCGACGCCCAGGGAGCGGAGCGCGGAGTAGAAGAGCATCACCTGCGCCCAATAGGACGCGCGCTCGCTGTGCATCTGGACGTTGTGGAGCCAGAGCGATTCGTAGTCGTGCAGCAGCGCGACGCGGGCGGGGACGTCGCCGTTCGGGGCGTTCACGATCTCCAGCCCGCGGATCTCCTCGCCGCCGCGGTCGAGGGTCTCGTCATGGCGGAGCAGGCCGGAGTGCATCAGCTCTTGGGCGACCGTCGCGGCCCGCCAGCGGAAGTAGCTGACCGTGCTCGCGCCGTGGGCGTAGGCCTGGGCGGTCCAGAGCGCGACCGCGCCCTTCGCGGGCAGGCAGTTCGAGGCGGCCCAGTTGACTTGTCCGGCGCCCTGCTCAATGACCCAGAAGGCGCGCCTGCCTTTCAGCCCGCGGCAGAGATCGTGGTTGAAGGAGGTCAGGTCGGGGTGACCGGTCCGCGCCCAGCGGACCTTCTCGGCCGCGGTCTCCATCATCCGTTCGACGTGGCCCATCGGATAGGAGTCCCAGGACGCGAAATCGAGGCATTCGGCGACGTCATAGTGGTCGAACTCGGAGAAGTGCTGCATGAAGTTGTGGGTGACCCAGCGGCCGGGCGAGAGCTCGCGCAGGATCGCGACCTGCTCCTCCTGAAACTCGGCGAGCGCGTCGCTGGCGAAGCGCGCGAAGTCGAGCACGTGGGAGGGGTTCGGCTCGGTCACGGTCAGGTTCGGCGGCAGGATCTGGGCCCAGTCGGTGTACTCCTGACTCCAGAAGACCGCGCCCCAGGCGAGGTTGAGCGCGTCGAGCGTGCCGTGGCGACGCTCCAGCCAGGCGCAGAACGCCGTCTGGCTGGCGGGGCCGTAGGAGCGGATCGTGCTGTGGCAGCCCCATTCGTTGTCGGTCTGCCAGCCGACGACGGCCGGGTGGTCGCCGTATCGTCCGGCGATCTCGCGGGTGATCCGGCGGGAGTGCTCCCGATAGATCGGGCTCGCGTGGTCGTAGTGCTTGCGCGAGCCGAACTCGCGGACGTGGCCGTGCTCGTCCCAGGGCAGGATTTCGGGATGCCGGCGGATCAGCCAGGCGGGCGGGGTCGCGGTCGGGGTGCAGAGCACGACCTCCAGCCCCTCGTGGTGGAGCACGTCGATCGCGTCGTCGAGCCATTCCCAGGTGAAGACGCCCTCGCTGGGCTCCATCCGCGACCAGGCGAACTCGGCGATGCGCACGTAGCGCAGCCCGAGCTCGCGCATCCGGCGGGCATAGCCGGCCCACTTTTCGCGAGGCCAGTGCTCGGGGTAGTAGCAGACGCCGAGCGAGAACGCATCGGGGATCGGGGACGTCTGCGGCTGCATGGACGGGCTCCTGCTGAAACCTTATTCGGATTTCACGGTTGGACGATCGGGAATGTCGGCGGGAGGGCTCGATCGCCGCGTTGCAGCGTCGCGGGCTAGCGACAGGTGAATGGACTCACCCCTTCTCGGCCCCAATCGTCAATCCGGCGATGAAGTACCGCTGCAGCGCGAAATAGATGATCAACGTCGGCAGGGCGACGAACACCGAGGCGGCCCCGATCAGGTTGTCGTCGGTGAAGAATTCGCCGCTGAGGTTGGCCAGAGCCGATGTGATCGGCCGGTCGGCGCCCGTCTGTTCGAGCACGACTGCCCAGAAAAAGTCGTTGTAGATCCAGGTGAATTCGAGCGTCGCCAATGCCGCAAGCGCCGGCAGCGTCAACGGCATGATGATTTGGTAGTACTGCTTCCAGACACCCGCGCCATCGACCCGCGCCGCCTCGTTGAGCGACTTCGGCAGCAGTTTCATGTAATTGCTGAGGACGAAGGTGCAAAAACCGCTCTGGAAGGCGACGTGAATCAGAATCAGACCCCACGTGCTGCCGTTGAGTTTGCCCGAATTGGAGAGGAACGTCGGGAGATTGACCCGGTTGTAGAACTGGAACAATGGCTGAATGATGATCTGCTGGGGGAGGAGATTGCCGGCGGTGAAAAGCGCCAGCAGCGCGATGTTGAACCGCCAGGAATACCGGCTCGCGACGAACGCGACCATGCTGGAGAAGAACAGGGTCAAGGTCAACGCCGGGATCAGAATCAGCGCCGTGTTCCAATATTTGCGCGGGATCTCCCCTTGTGTCCAGGCGTGACGGTAGTTGTCGAGCGTCAGCGTGTGCGGCCAGGAGAACGCTCCGGCATGGATGGTGTCGGAGAAAGGTCGAAAGGACGAGAGCACCGCGCCGAAGAGCGGCACCATCCAAAGCAGCGCCGACGCGGCCAGGAAGGTGTAAAGCGCCGCACGGGAGAGGGAGACCCGGCGATGTCGCTTGAAGTACGGCGCTGGAGCGGAGGCAGTGGCCATCAGGAATCGGCCCCTTCCTGTGTTTTCCGGTAGTGGTTGGTCACATACCAAATCACGAATCCAAAGCAGAGCGCAAAGAGGATCGTCGCGTAGGCGGAACCGCGGCCGACGTTGCCGCCGCCTTCACCAAGCAAATTGTTCGTGGTCAGGATCGAGAGCACTTCCGTTTTGCGGGGTGTGTGGAGGACGTAGATGATGTCGAATGCGCGCAGCGCCTCGATCACGGTGATCACCGCGATGACCACATTGATCGGTTTGAGCGACGGAAAGATGACGTACCGGAAGGTCTGCCACTCGGAGCTGCCATCCAAGAGGGCGGCTTCTCGCAGGGAACTGTCGACGCTCTTCAGACCGGCCAGGTACAACACCATGATGTAGCCGGTGTGTCGCCAGGCGATTGCGATCAGGATCGCGACGAAGTTCTTCGAGATGCCGTAAGTGCTTCCGATCGAGACCAAGAACGATTGATTCCCGAGCCAGTCGACAGATTTGCCATGGCCAAAGAGCTGGGTCGCGAGACCCGTGTCGGTCGAGTAGATGGCGCTCTTCCAAATGATCCCGACCACCGCGATCGAGAGCACGACCGGGGTGAAGAAGACGCCCTGAAAGAAGCGCGTGCCCCGAATGTCCTTGTCGAGCAAGTACGCGAAGCAGATGCCAAGGGCGGTCGGCCCGAGGAACAGAAAAATCAGGAGAACCGTATTGTTGAGGAGTGCCTGATAGAAATTGACCCTGAAAGCCGTAAAGATCTGGTCGTAATTCTTTAAGCCCACCCATTTGATGTCGCCGAGCCGAATTCCCTTCCACGTCGTGAACGAAAGAAGAATCGACGCGATCGTGGGTATCCAGATGAGACAGACGTGCAGAATGGTCGGAACGCCAGCCATCAAGAACGCGACCCAGCGGTCGCGTCCATCGAACTGCCGATTGCCGCGTGCTGTGCGCTTGGATTTGGCGATCGGCGCGGTTCCGATCGCGGATAAGGTCGGCATCGGATTCGAGGACGGGATCGGAGTTGCAGTTACCAAGGCTATCCCCGCTGCGTTGCGAGAGAGGTGAGTGCGCCACCCGATCGGGATCCGGTGGCGCACGTCAAATTCAGGAGCCGAGGATGGCTTCAGCCTGGGTCTGCATGTCCTTGAGGATGCCGTCGATCTTCGACGGATTGGCCAGGAAGTCGGCCAACGCCTGACCTGCCACATTCGACGCGAACTCGGGGCTCGTGTCGCGGTCGAGGAACTGGGTCACCGTCTTCGCCGAGGAGACGGCAGCCGCCACCTTCTTCTGGAGCGGGTTGTAGATCGACGCGTCAACGCCCGGCGGAGCCACCACCACCGTGTTGTCGACTTTCAAGTACGCCGTTTGCGCGGGGGCGGTGCCGAGGAATTGGAGCAGTTCTTTCGCGGCTGCCGCATTCTTCGGCTTGCTCGCCATCATCCATCCGTCGAGCGGCGCTTCGACGGTGTCCGTGCCAAACTCTTTATTGGACTCCGGGAAGCTGAAGAAGTCGAGGTCGGAGGCGTCACCGTTCGGGAATTGCTGGCCGATGAAGGTGCCCAGGGTCATCATGCCCGCTTGCTTGCTGACAAGGGCGTCCGCGCCTTCCTGCCACTTGCGTCCGTTGGGATTCTCCTGTTGGAACGGCAGAAGAGTCTGCCACTCGGTGAAGACCGCCTTGACGCGATCATCGGTCCATTTCTCTTTGCCCGCCATCAGGTCGACGTGGAATTTATAGCCGTTCATGCGGAAATTGAGCTTGTCGAAGGTGCCCATCGCCGGCCAATTGCCGTCATTCGCGAAGGCGAACGGGATGAGACCCTTGTCCTTCATGTTCGACGCAAGGCTCATCAACTCGTCCTTGGTCTTCGGCGGGGTCCAACCGTTCGCGGCGAAGACGCTCGGCCGGTAGTGGATCCCCCAGATGTAGTAGGTCGTCGGCACGAAGTACTGCTTGCCGTCGTCACCGGTCGACGCGGTCTTGAAGCCGGCGCCCAGGCTGTCGTTGAGTCCGGCCGCCCAGACATCCGAGATGTCGCCGACGAGGCCCTGGGCGGCGAAATATCGCATGCGGTAGCCGGAGAACCAAGCCATCATGTCATCCGGATTCTGCAGATACGTCGTGATGTTTTGCTGGAAGGTGTTGTGGTCGGTGGTGTTGATCGTCACCTTCACGTTCTTGTTCGGAAAGGCACCGATCATCGCCTGGACACCCGGTTTGTCGAGTTTGTCGGAGTGGTTCGAGCCGACCGTCAGATTCCCGGTGGCCGTTCCCGGTTTGACTTCGGCCAAAGCGCGGCCGCTCGGCAGGACGAGCCCGAGCGCGGCGGCGCCGGCCGCTCCCTTGAGCAGCGTTCGCCGATCGAGCGCGTGCCGGAGGACCGACGGACTTGGCGAACGACGAGTGGTTCCTGACATCATTGTCACTCCCGTCTTGATTCCGCCACCGGCGGAGCCACAACACACGAACGCACGCTCAATTGTTGAGAACGCCATGGATTATGTTTGCGCTGTCGGGTGGTGTCAAGGCGGATTGCCCGTATCGAATGCAGGAATTCGTTCCTGTCGCACTGTCGTCACGCTCGCGATGAAACCGGCATACCGCTTGAAGCGACTGCCTCCAAGCGCCTTGGCGGCATGCAGCAATTCGCACGATTGCCTGCGGTGAAATTAGGATTTTTTCACTCTCGTCAATGGCTTCAGCCGATGTCAAGGCGGGACGCGCCATCATTGAACGCGCAACGTTGTCTGGAGCAGGCTTGGCTACAGTTCGCGGAGAGCGTCGCGAGCACGGAGACACTGGGCAGAGTGCATTCCGCTACGTTCGCGGGAGTTGAACGTCGGTGACTACGGGACGACGTTGACAGTCGCCAGCACCATGCCTTGTTTCGCGTCGCCGACCGCGTAGGAGGCGAACTGGACACCTCCGGGGTTTGCGAACGTCCACGTCAATTCCGCGGTCGTGCCGGGCGCGATCGTCGCGAGCAGCGCGGTCGCGGCCCCCGACGAGAGGGGCGCGTCTGTCGCCCCCCCGGGCCTCGATCACGAACTGATGCATGACGGCGCCGTTGTTCTCGACCACGAAGCGGTAGGGCTGGCCGACCCTGAACGACCGCTGGAAGGCGGAGATCCGGTAGTCGGTCAGGACGATCGCCACGTTGACTGGAACGGTCGAGACCGGAGACGCCTTGGCGGTGGCCGGAGATGCCATGACCGGAGAGGCGGCGACGGGGGAGGCGATGATCGGGGAGGTGTAGGGAGTCGCGATCCGTGTCCGGGTGCCCGCGACGCCGACCGTCGCCGAGCCCTTCGCGGACGTGGGGGCGGGGGTGACTATTTTCGCGGCGAGCGTCACGGTCGATGCCGGTTCGGAGCCGCCGACGCATGCGGACAAAAGCGAGAGGCCGATCGCCATCACAACAATCCCGCCCAGCACCCGAGTTTTCGCATGTCCTCGCACCTTGTCGACGGGCCGTGCGGCACGATCGCCGCACTGACCGCGCCACGAACGAGGAGCACCCCAGCTTATGGCTGGGGTGCTCCTCATTCGCTGTCGACGCTGTTCCCGTCGCCTTCGCGGCTGAGAAGGCTACGGCTTCGGAGTGCCTTCGGCTCGCGGCGAGGCCATCGGCGAGGCCTTGGGTGACGCCACCGGAGAAGCCTTG
This sequence comes from Thermomicrobiales bacterium, assembly GCA_050997095.1. Classification (GTDB taxonomy): domain Bacteria; phylum Chloroflexota; class Chloroflexia; order Thermomicrobiales; family UBA6265; genus JBPCRG01. The sequence continues at coordinate 7,281 of JBPCRG010000208.1, forward strand.
GCTCTGACCGGCGAGGCGACGGGCGACGCTTTGCCGCCGACCGGAGACGCGCTCTTCGCGGGCGCCGTCGTGCTCACGACCGCCTTCGTGGTCGACGCGGCGGGGACTACCGTCTTGTTGTCGCTGGAGGAACCTCCGCACGCCGCCAGCAGCGTTGCGGAGAGACCGACCACGACGGCCATGCCGAACCAGCGCCGCCCGCGCCCCGTAAGTTGTGTCACCGCGTCCACCAATCGAACCCTCCAATGCCTTGCTGCGGATCTTCTTCCCGTCGGCGCGATCAAGGGCTCTTGCCCTGCACCGGAACAACCGGATTACGATACTGTATCGCACGCTTCTTGACGAGACCGCGCGCGGTGGCCCGAGGGTGATCGGGACGACCTGGCCATCCTCCGGCATCCGCGGCAGGCATGGCGGATCGCATGTCGGTTTTTGGGAGTTTCGCGGGATGTGCCCGCTCCCGAATCCCGGTATTGTGGACGGCATGGACGGCATCGACGGCATGGACGGCGATGACCGGAGGAGCCCTGCCTCCGTCGGCGAAGCGGCATCGGAGACGGATCCGACGTGCTTCTAAAAATCCGTGGATCGATGAAGCACGGAGCACCGGGGTGGGGGGCGGGCAAGGGTCTTGGATGGGGCGTTGAGATCGCAAACGGCAAGGATCGGCGCATGACGGGCTCGTTCGTCCTCGAATTCGCGCCCCTGCCGGCGGTGATCGGCGGGACCCGGATTTTCGGAATCGATGGATTGATCCTCGTCGTCAGCGTGGTCGTGGCGGCGGCGACCGCGCGGGCCGTCGTGCGCTTCCCGAAGGAGGCGGCGGCCCCGGGCGAGCCGGCAGCCACGGCAGGCGCCGAGGGCGGTCGGACAAATTCCGGACCGCTGCGCGCGTGGGCGACGCGGGCGGGGGCATCGTCGCTTCCGGATCGGTTGCCCGCCCTCGCGCTGCTGATGACTGGGCTTCCGCTGACCTGGGCGGGCATGCGCCTGCTGGCGGGCTCCGGAGCGGCATTCGGCGGTGTCGCGGTCGCGGCGGTCGGCGTCGGGGTGATCGCCTGGCTCTCCGCGACGTGCCGGAGCGATGCGGAGCGGCGAATGGCCGACGAGGTCGAGCCGGACGGCGCCCGGACGCCGTCCGAGCGTCTGTGGGCGGTCGTGCTGCCGCGCGCAGGCGGGTTTCGCCGGGGCGCGCTGATCGCGCTGCCGCTGGCCTTCGCGATGTTCGTCTGGACGGACCAACGCGCCCGAGGCGCGAACGTCGGGCACGGCGACATCGTGCGCCTGTGGCTCGTCGGCATGGTCACGGCCCTGGTCGCGGTCGCGTGGCCGTTGCGGATCCCGAGGTTCCGCGATCTGAGGCCGAAGGGCTGGCGCGGATCGGCGGGATGCCGGAGCTCGGAGGCTTGATCGCCGTCGGCATCGTCGCGGCGATCCTGCGCTTCTGGCGGCTCGACGGCTATCCGCGGATCTTCTCCGGCGACGAACGGCAGTTCGGGCTTTCGGCCCGGAGGGTGTCGAACGGCGCGACGACCAACCCGTTTTCGACGGGCTGGTTTTCCCACCCCAACTCCTAATTCTTCCTGCAGGAAGGATCCATGCGCGTCTTCGGCGAGAGCGTCGGCGGCGTCCGCGCGCTGACGGCGCTGCTTGGCGTGGCGTCGGTCGTGGTCACCGCGCTTTAGAGCGCCTATCAAAACCGTCACCGGAGGTGGTTCCAGCAGATGAGGGCGCAGCCCAAGGAG
>JBPCRG010000226.1:0-2925 GCA_050997095.1 Thermomicrobiales bacterium
GCCGTCTAGATGGCCGTTCGAACTAGGCCTTCGGGGTGGCGGTCGCTCCGGCGGCCTTCGCGGTCGTCAATTCGACGACGACGGTGGTCGTGCCGTCGCCATTGTCCGTCAGGATGGCGTCGCCCTCGACGCCGGACTTTTTCAGTTCCTTCAGCGTGACGGTGAGCTTGCCGCTCTTCGCGGTCCCCGTGATGTCGCCGCAGGCGATGTAGTTCTGGATCTTCGCCGAGCTCTCGTGGACGTTGATCGCGAACGGCGCCTTCTCCAGGTCCTTCAGCGACGCCTTGACCTTCGTCGTGCTCGTCGCGATCGTCTCTTTGCTGGGCGTCGGGGTGGCACCCTTCTTGGGGGCCGCGACGTCGGTCAGCGGATATTTGACCGCGCCGAGCTTGGCGCAGGTTCCGTCATGGATGTGGGCCGGGTGGGCGGCCATCCCGCCCGCGGCGGCAGGGGTGGGGGTCGAGGCGGCAGAGGCGGTCAAACCGCCGGCCGCGGCGGCGAGGAAGGCAAACGCGACGGCCGACGAGGCCAGGGCGATCCGTGGACTGCGCATGGTGTGGTCCTCCGAATTCTCGAACGATTCTTCAGGATCCAGGTGTCGGCCGACAAAAATCATTCTGCATGCGCCACCTGAATCTCAGATGAAGCGGGGCGGGGCAAAATGGGCGCGGAGCGTCGGATGGACGACATCACCGGGGAGCGCGGCGACCGTCCGTTCCGGTGTCCGCGGGAAGGAAGCGCGCCGATGTTCGATGGATCGCCTTAAGCGCGTGCCACCGCATCCACGGTCGCCGGGCCCTGGCGGCTGCGGGCCGCACAAGATCAGCCCGCGAATGCGGCCCTGGATTCAATCCGCGAACTGGATCTCTACATCGTCGCGACGGCGGGCGAACCGGCTGCCCACGTGCGCATGGCGGTCACCGCTTCTGGGCGTCGACGTACGACCGCAGCACCGCGTTCATCCGCGTCTGGTAGCCGGGCCCCCCGGTCCTGAACCAGTCGACCACGTCGACGTCGAGGCGGACCGTCACCTACCGCTTCGGGCCCGGGATGCCGACCTGGACCCGGCTCCAGTCGAACTCCCCCTCGTCCTCCGCGTCGATCGACGCCTCCAGCTCCTCCTCGGTCATGGCGCGCACGCGGGGCCAATCGCTCTGGTCCTCGCCGCGCAGCAGCATCTCGTCAAGTTCATCCGCCGTATAGCGAACGATGTGCTCCTTTTTCTGCATTTCGGGCTCTCCTGGCCGAGATGATGCGGATGCCGTCCGCGCGATAGGTCCAGACCACGGTGATGAAGAGATCGTCGACGACACCCGTGGTCAAAAAGCGCGCCTCGTCGGAAAACGGACTCGGGATGGTGACGACCGGTCGGCCGTCGAAAAGCCGCCGGCCGACCCGAAAGTCGATCCCGTGCTTGGCCAGATTCGACAGCCGCTTGGCCTCGTCCCACTCGAAGTTCATGACATGGTCGGAGCGCCGTCGACGGAACCGTGGCCATCGGCGGTCACCGCTTCTGGGCGTCGACGTACGAGCGCAGCACCGCGTTCATCCGCGTCTGGTAGCCGGGCCCTAGGGTCTTGAACCACTCGACCACATCGACGTCGAGGCGGACCGTCAGCTGCCGCTTCGGGCCCGGGATGCCGACCTGGGTCGTGCTCCAATCGAACTCCCCCTCCTCTTCTTTGTCGATCGACGCCTCCAGCTCCTCTTGACTGAGCGCGGCGAGATAGGCCCAGTCGGTCTGTCCTTCGCCGCGTTCAGACATGGCGTCAAGCTCCTCACCCGTGTAACGCACGATATGCCCGTTCTTCGCCATCGCGGGACCTCCTTGCTGAGATGAGCCGAATGTCGTCCGTCCGCCAAGTCCAGACGACCGTCTGAAACACTCCCGCCAACACTCCGGTTGTCAAGAAGCGACGCTCCTGGATATCGGCGCTGACTGTGGTCACCGTGGGACGCCCATCGAAGATGGCTCGGACATCGACGAAGTCGATCCGATGCTTGGCGAGAGTGGACAGCCGCTTGGCCTCGTCCCACTCGAAGTTCATGGCCTAGATATAACCACGTATGTAGTTACATTTCAATGGGCGATGCCGGCAGGTCTGCATTGAGTTTTGGGTGTGGGAGACTTGACGTGCTCGGATGGCAGTCCCGTTTCACGGTCGTTTGAATTGGATTGCGGCAGCCCGGTCCGCGACGGGTCAGCTCACAAGAAGCGTGAATCGCAGGGAGCGGCAAGAGGACCCATGATCTACCTCGACGCCGACGCCTGCCCGGTGAAGGAGCAGGTCTACCGGGTGGCGGCGCGGTACAGGGTGCCGCTGACGGTGGTCGCGAACACGTCGCTGCGCGTGCCGCCGCAGCCGGGGCTGACCGCCACGGTCGTCGTCGTGCCCGGCTCGCCGGACGCCGCCGACGACTGGATCGCCGAGCGCGCGGGTCCGCTCGACCTCGTGCTGACCGCCGACGTCCCGCTCGCCGGGCGGGCGATCGCGAACGGGGTCCGCTGCCTCGATTTCCGCGGCGGCGAGTTCCACCCGAACCGGATCGGCGACGCGCTCGCCTCCCGCGAGATCAACGCCCATCTCCGCGGCATGGGCCTGATCACCGGCGGCCCGGCGGCCTTCTCCCCGCGCGACCGCTCCCGCTTCGCCTCCGCCCTCGACACCGCCGTCGGCCGCATGGCCCGCCTCGCCCAGCAGGCCGCAGCCGCGACGCCGGAGTAATCGCCCGGTTCACGGCTTCACTCTGTAGGTCCCGCCCTGAATGGGTCGTTGAGACAGTCCGAACGGGAACGACGAGATCCTTCGTGCCTCAGGATGACGTTTGGAGCACGTCTCCTCCGCCGTCATCCCGAGTGCTCCGTGTAACGGCATTCGTGATGCCCGACGTCGCCTCCCCCTTTCCCCCGAACTCGGGGCGGGT
>JBPCRG010000247.1:0-2997 GCA_050997095.1 Thermomicrobiales bacterium
TCGTAGAAATACCCGCCCTTGTCGCCGCGGAGGAGCTCCTCCATCTTGCGTTCGAGCCCATTCTTGCCGATGGCGTCGTCCATCTGGTAGCGGCCGTAGACGCTGTTGCCGTTGTCGTCGACGCGCAGGATGTTGTCCGCGACGTTGAGGTCGGTCGGATCGATGACGCCGACGTAGCCGAGGATGTGCGACATCGACGGCCCCGCGGGGTAGCGGCGCGCGAGGACGCTGTCGTCCAGGACCACGCCCGGCATCGCGAGCCTGTTCGCCTCCAGCTTCAGCGCCACGTCGCGCGACACGTCGTCCCGGATCGTGATCGCCGTCTGGTCGTAGCGGTAGTTGCGGACCACGTAGTCGAGGTAGTTCACGACGTCGACGCCGGGCAATTCCTGCTTCACCCGCCGGATGCGGGCGGCCTGATCCGAAGCGAGGTCGCTGAACCACTTGACGATGTTGTTGAACTTCGCCTGCGTCTCGATGTAGTCGGCGGTCTGCTGCACGTCCTTGTCGGTCGTGTCGCCCATCAGATGGCCGATCCTCGCGTAGACGGTGTCGCGCGCGTCGACGGGAATCGCGTTCCGGTCGATGATCAGCGTCTCCGGCAGATGCAGCGCGGTGATCAGGGTGTCGCGCATCCGCTGGTAGTCGTCCGACGCCTCGTCCGGCAACAGCGAGGGGATGACCCTGACCGCCCAGGTGCGGCGGTTCTCCGCCAGTGGGCGCCCGACGCGGTCGACCACGAGGCCGCGCGAGGGCTTGAGCTCCTGCCACGAGACGACATTGTCGGACGCCTCCTTGACGTAGGTTTCGCCGCGCACGATCTGCATGTAGCCGAGGCGGGCGGCCAGCACCCCGAAGCCGCCGACGATGGCGCCCTTCAGCATCAGCATCCGCCGGGACAGAAAGATCTGGTCCGATCGCCGCGGGGGTCCGCCCGGTCGCCGCTTTCGGGAACGGCTGCCCGGCGGGTCGAATTGAATCCGCTTCCTGCGTCTAAGCACGACGAATCACCGTCCGCCGACCCATCGCGCCGGCGACCAGATAGAGCGGCGGCACGCAGATCGAATTGAGCAGAGCCTGGAGAAACACGAACCGCGACACCGACGCCAACGGCAGTCCCCCCCCGTCGCTGCTCCGCAGCAGGAGCAAGACTACCGCGTGGACGACGGTCGCGGCCACCGTGAGCAGGATCGGGAAGACGAGGTTGCTTTGGAAGAAACGCCGCCTCGCCAACCCGCCGAGCAGCGCCACCCCCAGAAACGCGAGGGCGTTCGTGCCCATCGGATCGAGCGCCAGCACATCGATCAGGATTCCGAGGCCGAACGCCCAGACCAGCCCCTCCGGCACACCCTGGATCGCGGACCAGACGAGCAGCAGCACCAGCGAGACGTCGGGCAGCACCTGGATCAGATTCAGGGAAGGGAGGATGACGGTCTGCAGAAAGACCGCGAACGCGAGCAACCCCGCGAAGAGGAGACGGGCCATGTGTCGGGACCTTCGCGATGCGGAACCTCGCGGTCAACCCCGCCGCAAAGAACTCGCGTTGCGATCGACGGGTGAATCGGATCCGCCGCGACCCTGCCGGTGACGGATGAAGCAAACCAAAGGCTGCACCGCCTCCGAGAGTCTACCACGATGATTGCGGCGTCCGTACACCCGGGCTTCGCCTCCTGCCGGACCGTCCGCCGTCGCCTGCGGAACTACCGGGTCTGCACCGCGCGGCGCACGGCGGAGACGTGGGCGGCGTTCTCCAGCGCGTCGTCGAGCGGCGGCAGATCGGCCGATCCGTAGCGGCGGCGGAGCCCGGCGCCGATCAGCCAATCGGCGATGGCGGGGTTCTTGGGCAGCAGCGATCCGTGCAGGTAGCACCCGATCGCGTTGCGGTGCAGCGCGCCCTCGGATCCGTCCTTGCCGTTGTTCCCGCGGCCGACCCGGACTTTCCCCATCGGCTCCTGACCCGGGCCGAGGTGCGTGAGCCCGCTGTGGTTCTCGAACCCGACGAGCTCGCCCCATCGGCTCTCGACGACCACGTTGCCGATGAACCGCTCCGGCCCGGCCACGCTGACCATGTCGAACACGCCGATGCCCGGCAACGCCTCGCTCGCGTGCGGCCGGTACTCGTGCCCGAGCAGCTGGTAGCCGCCGCAGACCGCGAGCATCCCCGCGCCCGCCTCGACCGCCGCCTTGATCGCCGCGCCCTTCGTCCCGACCAGATCCTGCGAGACCGCGACCTGCTCCTGATCCTGCCCGCCGCCGAAGAAGAAGACGTCCGCGTCCGGCGGAATCGGCTCCCCCAGCCCGACCTCGGTCACCGCCGCCTCGATCCCCCGCCACCGCGCCCGCCGCTCCAGCACGATCACGTTCCCGCGGTCGCCGTAGATGTTCATCTTCGTCCCGTAGAGCCAGACGATGGAGAGGTGCATGGGGTCATGTCGTTTCTAGCCGTGAGCTTTGGGCTTAGGGCTCTGAGTGTCCGGCGAGTCGATTGCCGCTCATGGAGTGACGACGCTTTTTGGTTCGATCGAGTCCCACAGGCCAATTCTACTTTGCTACTTCGAGCAAGCGGGCGACAAAACGCGCGAGCATCTTTTGGACTTCTTCCAGACTGTTCCAGAGTTCATCGAAACGGGCATCAGCAATATATGACAAATCCCGAGCGAGAATCAGGTGGTACCCCAGTTCACTGGCCGACCCTTGTGCGATCCGACAGAAGCGCTGCAGCTCGTTCCCGCCCCTGCCACACCCCTCGGCGATGTTGGCGGGGATCGACGCACTTGCACGCCTCATTTGACTCGTCACACCGAACATCTCACCTTTCGGAAACGTGGCCGACTCCAAATAGACCGCCAACGTCAACGCATGTGCCTTCTCCCAGACCCGAAGACTCCGAAAGTCTCTCCGATCCACCGATCCCGAATGCGCCCGGATGACCCCATCGCCATTGTTCAACGCTCCAGCCTCTTTCCATCCATGCCTGCCGTCCTCACTGCCCACGGC
>JBPCRG010000242.1:0-6473 GCA_050997095.1 Thermomicrobiales bacterium
ATCTGCCGACCTTCGTCGCCAGTGCCCTCTCGCCGGCCAAGGTGTCGAGTGCGTACGTCATCGATGCGGCCACCAAGGCCGTCCGAGCGCTCGTGCCCGACTACCAGTTGTCGCTCGCGATCGGCAAAGAGGGGCAGAACGCCCGGCTGGCGTTCAAGCTGACGGGCTGGCGGATCGACATCAAGGACGCGGAATCGCTGCGCGACCAAGATTTCGACCTCCTGCGGCAGGCGCGGGCGTCGATCCCTGACGCGCCCGATGACCTCGGGTGGCAGGGACGCCAGCCGCGGCTCGTCCGTCAGGACGGCCTGATCAGCGTGCGGGAGCGGGAGTTCGGCCCGTTGTCTACTGATCTGATCGGGATGAGCGTCGACGTCGAGCTGCGGGGCGAAGCGCTCGAAGTCTACTACAACCGGGCGCTTCGAGCCCGCTACAACTTCGCGTCCGCGGAGCAGCTTCCGCTGGACGAGATTCCGGAGACCGCGGCGACGGGCGCCGCGGTCTCCGGCGACGAGAGCTAGGAAAACCGGACGGTGATCGCCATGGCCGCCACGCCGACGCAGAAGGAAACCCGCCCGCAGAAGGGGCAACGGCCCAAGCACGTTCCGCAGCGGATGTGCGTGGTCTGCCGGGAGCGCTCCGCGAAGCGGACGCTCCATCGCGTGGTGCGGACGCCCGAAGGCGGGGTCCTCCTCGATCCGACGGGCAAAATGAACGGGCGAGGAGCCTATCTTTGCGACGATCCCGCCTGCTGGGATCGCGCGCTTTCGAGCGGACAATTGGCAAGGGCGCTGAAAACCAGGATCGACTCGGAGAGTCAGGATTTACTCGGCCGGTTCGCGGCCCATCTTCCACCAGCCGCAACCGGTGCAGCCGCGGCGCCTCACGAAGGGAATGAGAAAACATGAGCGACAGATTCACCCCGGGTTCAGGAGCGAACCGCGGCGGGGGCGGTGGACGCCGGGCCAAGGGCGGCCGAGGAAGCGGATCGCGGACGGTCGCGTTGCGGCGGACGGCGCCGATGGTGCGCGAGCCCGTGTCGCTCCCACCCGTCTTGACAGTGGCCGAACTGGCGACGACGCTTGAGACGACCGGCATAGAAGTGATCAAAGAGCTGATGAAGTTGAGCATCATGGCCAACATCAATCAGCAGATCGACTATGAGACCGCGGAGCGGGTCGCCGTCGCGCTCGGCTGGGAGACGAACCAGAACGTGCCCGAGGTTCTGCAGCGGGCGGCCGCCGACTTCGCGAGCAGACGCGACGAGGGGCACAGCGATCCGCTGGCGACCGCGCGTCCGCCGGTCGTCACGATCATGGGCCACGTCGACCACGGGAAGACGAAGCTGCTCGACGCGATCCGCTCGGCCAACGGCGCGGAGGGCGAGGCCGGAGGCATCACCCAGCACATCGGCGCCTACCAGAGCGAGACGCAAGGCCGGAAGATCACGTTCCTGGATACGCCGGGCCATGAGGCGTTCACGGCGATGCGCGCCCGGGGCGCCCAGGCGACCGACGTCGCGGTGCTCGTCGTGGCCGCCGACGACGGCGTGATGCCGACGACGCGCGAGGCGATCGCGCACATCAAGTCGGCGAACGTGCCGTTGATCGTGGCCCTGAACAAGATCGACCTGGCGTCCGCCAACCCGGAGCGGGTCAAGCAGCAGCTCTCCGAGATCGAGGTGATGCCGGAGGAGTGGGGCGGCGACGTTCCCGTCGTCGAGGTCTCGGCGCGCGAGAAGCTCGGGCTGGACGATCTGCTCGAGGTGATCCTGCTGGTCTCGGACGTCCATGAGTTGAAGGCGAACCCGAACAAAGCCGCGAACGGGGTGGTGATCGAGGCCAAGGTCGACCGCAACCGCGGTCCGATCGCCACGGTGCTGATCCAAAGCGGGACCCTGAACCTGCGGGACGTCGTGGTCGCGGGCTCGACCTGGGGCCGGGTGAAGGCGATGTTCGACGACCGCGGCAAGCGCGTGCGCAGGGCCGAGCCGAGCATGCCCGTCGAGGTCCTTGGGCTGTTGGAGGTTCCGCAGGCGGGCGACCACGTCCAAGTCTTCGAGGCCGAGCGGGTCGCCCGCGATCTGGTCGATCAGCGGCAGGCCCAACGGCGAGTCGAGAGCCTTTTCGGCGACCGGGCGGTCAAGCTGACGGATCTTGCCAACCAAATCCAGGCCGGAGCGACCACGGCCGAGCTTCGCGTCATTTTGAAGGCGGACGTGCAGGGCTCGCTGGGAGCCATCCACACGGCGCTGCTGAAGCTGAACGAAGGCATGTCGCACGGGGTGCAACTGAGCGTGACCTATGCGGGCACCGGGGCCGTCCTCGAATCGGACGTGAGTCTCGCTGTCGCGACGAAGAGCATCGTGATCGGATTCAACGTGCGGCCCGATGTCGCGGCGAAGCGCGCGGCGGACGCGGCCGGCGTGGACATCCGGTTCTACAACATCATCTACAACCTTCTGGACGAGATGAAAGCCGCGATGACGGGTCTGCTCGCCCCCGTCTTCCAGGACGTGACCGACGGGTACGCCGAGGTCCGCGAGACCTTCCGGCTGCCGAGCGGCGATGTCGTCGCCGGAATGTACGTGCTCGACGGCAGGATCGTGCGCAGCTCGAAGGCGCGCGTGCTCCGCAGCGGAACGGTCGTGCACGAGGGCGGCATCAAGTCGCTCAAACGGTTCAAGGACGACGTCCGGGACGTGGCCGCCGGCTACGAGTGCGGTCTCGGACTCGACACGTTCAACGACATGCAGGTCAAGGACCAGATCGAGTTCTTCCATCGGGAAGAGATCGCCCGAACCTAGCGCAGACCCGCCGACGCTCGGGCTGGAAGGGGTGGGGTTGTGAGCCGACGGACAAGGCAGCTGGGCGAGCTGTTCAAGGAAGAACTCGACGACATCATCAGACGCGAGGTCAAGGATCCGCGGATCGGATTCATGAGCGTGACCCGCGTCGATGTCGCGCCCGATCTGCGCAGCGCCCACGTCTTCATCAGCGTCCTCGGCACGGACGAGGAGCGGGCCGCCACGTTGGCGGCCCTGCGGTCGGCCGCCCGCTTCATCCGGTATCATCTCAAACCGCGGCTGCACACCCGGCAGATACCGGAGTTGGACTTCAGGGACGACCGTTCGATGGAGCACGCGGACCATATCTCGCGGGTGATCAAAGAGATCCATCAGTCGGACGTCCGCCCGCGGCCGAACCCGACCGAGCAGGGGTAGACCGCGTGACAGCGAAGAGTTGGAGCCTCGATCCCGTCGTCGCGACGGCGATTCTGGACCGGTTGCGGCAGGCGACGCGCGTGCTGATCCCGACCCACCAGAATGTCGACGCCGACGGTCTGGCCTCGCCGCTGGCGATGGTGCACGCGCTCGAACCGCTCGGTGTCGACGCGGTGCCGATGGTCAGCGACGGGCAACTGCCGCAGAATCTTGAATTCCTGCCAGGAATCGAACGCGTCAGGATCTACGGAATCGACCCCGTTCCCGAGTACGATCTGCTGATGATGGTGGACTGCTCCGATCGCCGGCGGCTGGGCACGTTCCACGCGGACGATCCGTCCCGCGTGGGCGGCGCGGTGCCGATCATCAACATCGACCATCACGTGACGAACGACCGCTTCGGCGTGTTGAACATCGTCGTGCCGGAAGCGGCGTCGACCGCCGAGGTGGTCGCCGATCTCCTGCGGTTCTGGGGATGTCCGACCACCACCGACATCGCCCAGTGCCTGCTGGCGGGCATCTACGGCGACACCCTCGGCCTGCGGACCGAGGCGACGACGTCGAGGACGATGCGGACTGCCGCCGACCTCGTCGACGCCGGGGCGAACCCCGCCACGATCACCGACTCCCTGTTCCGGCTCAAACCGCTCTCGACCGTCTGCCTTTGGGAGCGGGCGTTGAGGAACGTCGCCTGGACGGGCGCGCTGATCTGGACTGAGATCCGTGAGAGCGAGCTGGAGGAATGCCGCGCGAAGGCGTCCGAGGCGGAGGGGCTGGTCAATTTTCTGGGCGGCACCGAGGGATCGCGCGCCGCGGCGATCCTGCACCAGAGCGACGGCGGCTGGCGCGTCAGTCTGCGGAGCCTGCCGACCGACGTCGACGTCGCGGTGATCGCGTCCGAGTTCGGCGGGGGCGGCCATCCCCGCGCGGCCGGGTGCCAGATCGTCGGAGGCGAACCCGAGAAGCTGGCCTTCCTGCGGCGGGTGGCCGAATTGATCCGTCCATCCTCGACAGAGACCGGCGGAGCCTGACCTTGGGCCGGAAGACGACGGGACGGTTCCACGGGTTTCTGGTGGTCGACAAGCCGGCGGGCTGGACGAGCCACGACGTCGTCGGCCGGGTGCGCCGGCTGCTGGGTGAGCGGCGCGTCGGGCACGCCGGGACGTTGGACCCGGCGGCCACCGGCGTCCTTCCCGTCGCGGTCGGCGATGCGACGAAGGTGCTCGAATGGTTGGACGGGGCCTCGAAGACGTACGTCGCGGACGTGACGTTCGGGGTGTCGACCGACAGCGCCGACATCGACGGCGTGGTCATCGCGACGGAGGATGCCTCGGCGCTCGACCGGGCGGCGGTCGAGGCGGCACTTGCGTCGTTCCTGGGTCAGATCGATCAGATTCCGCCCATGCACTCCGCGATCAAGGTGGGAGGGACGCGGCTCTACGAGCTGGCCAGAGCCGGTGTGACGGTCGACCGGCAGCCCCGATCCATCGTGATTCACGAACTCCAGATGCACGCCTGGTCGGACGCGACGGCGACGCTTCTGGTCCACTGCTCGAAAGGGACCTACATCCGAACATTGGCGCAAGATCTTGGCGACGCCGTCGGCTATCCCGCATATCTTTCCAACCTCGTGCGGGTGGGGAGCGGTCCGTTCACGCTGGCTGAAGCCTGGACGATCGCCGAGTTGTCGGACCTCGATCTCCAGGCGGAGTGGGAAACGGTCGCGCTGCACCCGGATCAGGGTTTGGAGGATGTCCCGGCGATCGTGCTTTCCCAGGCAGCGGGAGATGACTGGAGTTACGGGAGGCCGATCGAGGCGGACGATGCGGGCGCATCCGGGATCGTGCGGGTCTACTCGGCCGACGGGGCGTGGCTCGGCGTCGCGGAGCATGCCGGGGAGCCGCCGCGGTGGTGCCCGGCGCGGGTCGTGAGCGACGCGGCGTGAGCGCGGACGATCGGACGGAGTGGCTTGAGCGTTTTCGCGCCTCGACGATGACGGGTGGAATCGTCACGATCGGCGCATTCGACGGCCTTCACCGGGGCCATAGAGCCCTCATCGGCGGGGCCGTCGACCGGGCCCGATCGCTCCACGTCCCCTCGGTTGCGGTCACGTTCGAGCCCATCCCCGCCTTCGTGCTCCGATCCGATCGATTCTTGGGCCGGATCTGCACCGCGATCGACAAACGGCGAGAGCTGGCGGCGCTTGGGTTGGATGAGGTCGTCACCCTCCGCTTCGACCTCGATCTGGCCCGGCGCACGCCGTGGGAGTTCATGAACGCCTTGAGCGAACATCTGATCCTGCGCGAGCTGTGGGTGGGCGAGGCGTTCGCGCTGGGGCGCGACCGAACCGGAGACATCGAGCGACTGCGCGAGATCGGCGCCGAGCTGGACTTCGAGGTGGTCGCGGTCGCGCGCCTCGTCGATGGCGGCGCGGTCGTCAGCAGCAGCGCGATTCGGGCCGCGATCGTGACGGGAGACGTCGCGCTGGTGAAGACATTGCTGGGACGCCCGTTCCGCGTGACGGGCGAGGTGATCCACGGCGCGCATCTTGGCCGGACCATCGGCTTTCCGACGGCGAACGTGGTTCCCCAGGTGGACCTGGCCGCGCTGGCCGACGGCATCTACGTCTCGATGATCACGTTGCCGGGAGAAACGGCGGCGAGGGAGGCGATGACGTACGTCGGAACACGGCCGACGGTCAACAGCGGCGACCGCCTGATCGAGACGAACATCCTCGACTTCTCCGGAGATCTTTATGGACAGATCGTGACCGTCGATTTTCTCCATCGTCTTCGCGGCGACGAATCCTTCGACGGTCTGGAGGCGCTGGTCGCGCAGCTGCGCCTCGACGAGGCGGCGACGAGGACCTACCTCCGCGGTTCCGGCGACGTCCCCGATTGACCGTGCGGAAAGGGGCGTGATAGACTCGCCAAGCTGCGGTGCGAATCGGCATGCAATCGCGCGGCTGTCGCGTCGCCGGATTAACATCGACGAGACTTTTTCGATTCAGGGAGGCGAGCCATAACCAGACCAGTGCAGACTCGAGTGAATGAGCGCATCCGGATTCGCGAGGTCCGACTCATCGACGATGAGGGCACGCAAGTCGGGATTATTCAGACCAGAGATGCGCTTGAGATGGCCCGCGAGCGAGGACTCGATCTGGTCGAAGTGGCGCCGAACGCGGTTCCCCCCGTCTGCCGACTGATGGACTATGGGAAGTTCCGCTACGAGCAGAGCCGCAAAGAGCGGG
>JBPCRG010000409.1:0-4493 GCA_050997095.1 Thermomicrobiales bacterium
GATCGCGATCCCCAAGCCGCTGCGAACGCGCGGAATGGCATCCCGGCCGGCATAGACGCGAAGGCCCGGCTTGCTCACCCGTTTGATCTCGCGGATGGTGTGGCGCTTGTCGGGGCCGTAGCGGAGCGCCACCTTCAGCACGTTCTGCGGCGCCTTCTCCACAACCTGAAAATCCGCGATGTACCCCTCGTCCTTGAGGATCTTCGCGATCGCGACCAGGACTTTCGTGGATGGCATGCCGACATCGGCCTTCCGCGCCATGCCACCGTTCCGGATCCGGGTCAGCATGTCGCTGATCGGGTCGTTCACACTCATTCGCAGCGTCTCCGTCCGACGATCGTCGGCAATGACCGGCTCATCTACCAGCTCGACTTCGTGACACCCGGAAGCTTGCCGTTGGAGGCGTGCTCCCGGAAGCAAATGCGGCACATGCCGAACTTGCGCATGTATGCGCGGCTGCGGCCGCACAGCTTGCAGCGGTTCACCGCCCGCACTTCAAACTTGGGCGTCCGTTGAGATTTGACGATCCAGGATTTCTTCGCCATTGCCGAACTCCTACGCTTCCTTCTTCGCGAACGGCACGCCCAACAGCGCAAGCAGGCGACGTCCCTCCTCGTCGGTGCCCGCAGTCGTCACGAAGCTCATCTCGAGCCCGCGCGTCTTGTCGATCTTGTCGTAGTCGATCTCGGGGAAGACGATCTGCTCGCGCAACCCCAAGGTGTAGTTGCCCCGGCCGTCGAACGAGTTCGGCGACACGCCCCGGAAATCGCGGAGCCGCGGCAGCGCGACGCTCACCAGCCGGTCGAAGAACTCGTACATCCGCGCTCCGCGAAGCGTCACCATCGCGCCGATCGGCATCCCCTCGCGCAACTTGAACGCGGCGAGCGACTTCTTCGCGCGCGTGACGACCGGCTTCTGGCCCGTGATCATCGTCAAGTCGCCCACGGCCGCGTCGATCGCCTTTGCGTTCTGCACCGCTTCGCCCAACCCGATGTTCAGAACAATCTTCTGCAGCTTCGGCACCTGCATCACGTTCTTGTACCCGAACTCGGTCATGAGCGACGGAACCACGTCGCTCTTGTACTTGTCGTGCATTCTCGCCATCGCGATGTTCCCTCACAGTCTCTTAGTTCCAACGTCGGGTGATTCCGCCTGGACCGCCTCGATCGGCGCTCAGACCACCCATCTCACTTCGCCCGAATCCCGGATCAGTCGATCGTCGGCCGGGGGATCGAATTGCCCGTCTTCTTGCTGTATCGCTCATTCTTGCCGTCGGCGTCCCTGCGGACGCCCACACGGGTCGGCGCGCCGGTCTCCGGATCGATCAGCATCACCTTCGAGACGTGCAGAGGGGCCTCCACCTCGACGCGGCCCGCCTGCCTGGCGCGTCCTCGTCGGAGGTGCTTCACCACGATATTGACGCCCTCGACCACGACTTTGTCGTTCGAGATCATGTTGACCCGGACTTTGCCGCGCTGGCCCTTGTTTTTCCCGCTGATGACGATCACTTCGTCACCGCTCCGTATTTTCCGCATGCCTGTCGACCTTCCTCAACTCGCTCCAGCGTATCCCGATCCGGGACGCCTAGAGCACTCCCTGCGCAAGCGAGACGATGCGCATGAACTGTCTCTCGCGCAACTCCCGACCGACCGGACCAAAGATGCGCGTCCCGCGCGGGTTGCCTTGCAGATTGATCAGGACCGCGGCGTTGTCGCTGAACTTGATGTGGCTGCCGTCGGCCCGGCCGTATTCCTGGGCCGTGCGGACGACCACCGCCCGGACCACGTCGCCCTTCTTCACCGCCGCGTTCGGCTGCGCGAGCTTGACCGAGGCGATGATGATGTCGCCGACGGTGCCGAATTTCCGCGACGAGCCTCCAAGCACCCGGATGCACATGATCTGGCGGGCGCCGCTGTTGTCGGCGACCTTGAGTCGAGTCTGTGGCTGGATCACCGTCGTTTCCCTCACCCGCTGCGTCCGAAGGAGCGCATCCACTCCAGTCCGGAGGAAATTAGAGCTGTCTGCTCCGCTCGATGATCTCCCGGACGACGAAGTGCTTGTTCTTCGACAGCGGACGGCACTCCTCGATCCGGATCAGGTCGCCCATCTTGCACTCGTTCGCATCGTCGTGCGCCATGAACTTGCTGGTCCGCGTGATGCGCTTGTGGTAGAGCGGATGGCGTCGCACGTACTCGACGGCGATCACGACCGTCTTCTCCATCTTGTCGCTCACGACCCGTCCGACTTTCTGCGTCCGCTTCGTCTGCTCGTGCTCACCGCCCGCCTTGATCGCGGAAGCGGATGCTGCATTTTCCGCCATGGGATGTTCCGTCCTTCGTTTACGACCTTGCCGCCAGCGCCGACCGCGCGGCCGCGTCCATCTGTCGCTCGGTGCGGATCGTGTGGATCCGCGCGATGTCCTTGCGGATCGTGCGGATTCGCGAGGTCGCCGTCAGCTTGCCGATCGCCTCTTGAAACCGGAGATTCCGCCACTCGGTGTGCAGTTCCTTGAGCTGCCCCTCGAGCTGGACCTCGGTGAACGTTCGCAACTCAGCGGATTTCACGCCGCATCCTCCTCGCCGACCCCGTCCGCCGCGTCGGTCGCTTCATCTTCGACACCGACGCCGACCCCGACGTGCACCTTGGTGATGACGCGGCAGTCCATCGGCATCTTCATCGCCGCCCGCTTGAGCGCCTCTTTCGCGCGGTCCTCCGGGACTCCCGCGATCTCGAACATGATCCGGCCTGGCTTCACGACGGCGACCCAGTACTCCGGATTGCCTTTGCCGGATCCCATCCTCGTCTCGGCGGGCTTCTGAGTGACCGGCTTGTCCGGAAAGATCCGGATCCAGACTTTGCCGCCGCGCTTCAAATAGTTGGTGATCGCGCGCCGGGCCGCCTCGATCTGACGGCTGGAGATCCACGCCGGCTGAACCGCCTGAAGGGCGACGTCGCCGAAGGCGATCGTCGATCCCCGATAGGCTTTCCCGTCCATCCGGCCCTTGAACATTTTGCGGTACGTCGTCCGCTTCGGCATCAACACGTTGCCACGCTCCTCTTCCCGGCGGTCGTTCGCCGCGGACTGCTAATCGGCTGGAGCCGCCGCCAGGTCGGCCGTGAGCGTGGCCTCCGTCACCGGACCCCGCTCCGGAATGACATCGCCGCTGTAGACCCATACCTTGACGCCGATCCGGCCATACGTCGTGGCCGCATGCACCAGACCGTAGTCGATGTTCGCACGGAGGGTCTGCCGAGGGACGCGGCCCTCCTTTTCGGTGACTGTCCGGCTCATCTCCGCGCCGCCAAGCCGGCCGCTCAGCTTGATCATCACGCCCTTCGCCCCGCGGCGCATCGCCTGCTGGACCGCGTGCTTCATCGCCCGCCGATAGGCGACGCGCCGGGCGATCTGCTCGGAGATGCTCTCCGCGATCAGCACCGCGTTGACTTCGGGCACCTTGATCTCTTCGATCCTGAGGTGGACCTTCTTGCTGATCGACTTCTCCAGCATCTGCCGAATCCGCTCGACGTTCGCGCCCTGCTTCCCGATCACGATGCCGGGTTTGCTGGTGTGCAGCGTCACGTCGACCTTGTTGGCCGACCGCTCGAGCTCGATTTTGGAGATGCCGGCGCGGGTCAGCTCCTTCATCACCATTTTCCGGATCCGGATGTCTTCGTGGAGCTGCGCGGTGTAGTTGCGCTCCGCGAACCACTTGGATTCCCAGTCCGTCACGATTCCCAGCCGGAACCCGATCGGATTGACCTTGCGTCCCATTTAGCGGCCCCCCCGATTCTCGGCGATGATCGTGATGCTGCACGTGCGCTTGTTGATCCGCCCCACCCGTCCCCGCGCCTTCGCGCGGAACCGGCGCATGGTCTGACCTTCATCCGCATAGATCTCTTTGATCCAGAGATCCTCCGGGTCGAGGTCGTAGTTGTTCTCGGCGCTCGCGGCGACCGATTTCATCAACTTTTCGAGATCGCCGGCGGTCTTGTTCGGGATGAAGCGCAAAATCTGCTGCGCCTCCAGCACTCGCATGCCCCGCACCGCGTCGACCACCAATCGGGCTTTGCGGGCCGAAACCCGAAGGCGCCCGAGCCGCGCCGTCACTTCCATCGTGTCGTCCTCTCCCCTGGCCGGTCAACCACCGGTTACCGTCGGCCTTTGCGGTCGGCGTCCTTGCCGTGACCCCGGAAGGTCCGGGTAGGCGCGAACTCGCCCAGCTTGTGGCCGACCATGTTCTCGGTCATGTAGATCGGCACATGCTGACGGCCGTTGTGAATGGCGATCGTATGACCGACGAGGTCCGGGAAGACGGTGCAGGCGCGAGCCCACGTCCGAATCACCCGCCGCTCCCCGCCCCGGTTCATCGCGTCGATCTTCTTTCGAAGCTTCGCGTCGATGTACGGGCCTTTTTTCGATGATCTCCCCATAGTCCCCTCCGATGCCACTCACGGTCTGATGCTGAGAGCGTCCACGCCAATCGGTACCGTCC
>JBPCRG010000461.1:0-2662 GCA_050997095.1 Thermomicrobiales bacterium
GCCCTGGGCGCCGTCGTCGCCCGCGGTCCGATTCACTTCCGAACTCGCGCGCACGGCTCCCGGCTGAAGGGCGACGGAACCCACGCCGACCGCGGTCCCGCTGCCGATGTTGTAGGTGGCGTAGAGCGTGCCGTCGCCGCCCACCGCCGTGCTGGGGAAACTGCCGCGGTCACCCGAGACGAGGTCCGCCGGCGTCGTCCACTGGTTGGCGCCCGACGCGAGCTTCTGCGTCGAGATCGTGTTGCCGGCCGCCGCATGACGACCGTAGACGATGTCGACTCCGCCGGTCGGGTCGGCGGCGAGATCAACGAGTCTGCCGCCGATCTGCGTGCCGGCTTGATCCACGAGCGAATGCGGCGCCGCCCATCCGCTCGATCCGTCGATCGGCTTCGTGGTCCATTCGATCCGGGCGGCGCTGTTCAGTCCGCTCTCCTTGGTGTAGACGGACCAGATGGCGACGAGCCGGTCGCCGTCAAGGGCGATCTGAGCCCGGCTGGCGTTGGTCGCCGGATCCGGCCTCGCGGCCGACATCTGCACCGGATTCGACCGTGTCCCATCCGTTCCCAGCTCGCTGCTGAAGACGTCGGCATTGGAGGCGGCGGCGTCGCGGGACGCTTGATCCACATTTCGCTGATCCTGCCAGACCAGATGGATCACGCCGTTCTTGTCGATCGCCATTTCGGGACTGAGCTGATGTCCGGCGCTGGCATCGGCCGCCACGGCCACGGGATCGGTCCAGCCGCCCTCGGGAGTGCTCTTCATATACATGATGCCGCCAAACGACGCAGGCTTGTCGTCCTGGCGATCGGTGAAGACGACATGGACCGTGCCCTGAGCGTCGATCACCGCGGTGGCGCCGAACTGGATCTGGCCACCCTTGACCGCGTTCGCGGGTTTCCACGTCGCCGTCGCCGGGTCGAACCGGGAGGTGTAGAGCTTCTTGGTGCCGAGCGAGTTGTCGGAATGCACGGTTTGGGCGCTGAAGAATGCCCACGCCCCGCCATCCGGCGTGGCGATCAGCGTCGGCGACCAGGCGACCCACACCTGATAGGGAAGCGTGGATCCGTTCTCTTCGATGCGGATCGTGTCGAAGCTGGATTGGCTCGCGGCCGACGCGGGACCGGCGCCGACAAGCACCATCGCAAGCGCGGCGAGAAGCCCGAGACCGTGACTGATCTTCCTCAACACCATCCTCTTTCCTTTCACACGACGTGCAAATGCCCGCCGACAGCGCACCATCCGTCCAGGAGCGTCTCTCGGGCCAGAACGGTCACTCCTTGTTTCGACCCTCGATGCTACCAGATCGCGGACCGGAAACGGTAGCTGACAAGGGGATTCGCCGGACGCCCGGTCGGTGCGAATGCCGCGTCCCGCGATGTCGCAATCGCGGGGATCGCACGAACGGCTTTACCTCGGCAAAATTGAAGAGTTAAGAACTCGACACTGAAAAGTGTATTGTCGTTATCAACAACACAATATCTAGTTCCGCATGGCATTGAATTGCGCTAAGAAGGACGTGACGATGCGTCGACTGTGCAGATCGCTCTCGATGTGTCCCGCTTAATCTCACGTCTCTCCGGCCAAGTGACGTGGCGAGCCGTTCGTGTCGGGCAGGCTCTCCCGGAGAAAATTCTCAGAGGTGCGAAGTTCTCTGGGAAGTTCTCTAAGAGGAAGTGCGTCCGTCGTCGCCCTAAATTTGACTCGACACAGGCATCCAGCAGCTTGCGCAACCCATCTCGCGTGCAAGGTCGTGCTGCATCTCCGCGTTGGCCCAATTTCTGGGTAAAGCGCGGTGATCGGAGCACAATCCTTGATGTCGACGGCGAGCCCGAGTGTTCTTCCTGTCTGTCGGATCCGATCACAACAATTCTTCGGTCGGAATTGCTCCGATCCAAGAGCGGATCCGCGGCCAGGGGACGTTCGTGGGACGCGGGGGCAAAGGAGTGGACGGAGTAGGGCCGTTTCGCCGCTTGGGAAGATGAGCGATCGTCGACCCGAGAAATCTCCGGATCGCTCCCGATGGACACCGTCCGTCGGGACTGGTCCGGTGGAAGAATGGAGACGAGCTGGGTGTGGTGCGTCGCTCCAACCATATGTCGGAAGTCTTGGACCCAGGCAGTGTCGGTATCCGGCGCGTCCTGGGTTTCGGTCTGTCCGGAACATTCCACACTCTCTCACTTGGAGCTGTCGCGGAAGTGCAGCGCGATGGCTGACTCGGCCCGCTTCGTGGCTCAATATCGGACGAATTCCGGAGGCGGCTTTGTCGGCCCGGATTCGAGATTTGAGCGGAGGTGTTGGAGCGGGCCCTAAGGTGGCGAGGCAGGGCCTCGCACCGCGGAGAGACTGTCTGCCGTCCGATGGCGGACAGAGAAAAAGAGATTCGATCCGAGAATCTCGTTGGTTCGGGAGGAAGACGAGTGAATAAAACGAAGATGTTCGCTTTCGTGAGATTGGTCGGCGTGCTGACTATGGTGCTCAGCACCCTGAGCTACGCCCAAGGGTCGTATGCCGCTCCCGGCGGCACGGCCAAAACTCAACTGAGCCGGTTTGACACCACGACGACCACGTCGAATGGTCAGATCGGCGGCGACGCCACCACCGGCGGCGCGACCGGCGGAAATGGCGGCAGCGGGGCCGACGGCTCGTCCGGCGGCACCGGCAC
>JBPCRG010000254.1:0-5039 GCA_050997095.1 Thermomicrobiales bacterium
ACTGTACACATGGGACGACATCACCCGCGAGAGCTACCAGGTCGAGCGCGACGCGCTGGAGGGAGAACGGGCAAACCTCGCCTCGACCGTCGACTATTCCGCGATCCTCGCCCAAACCTCGGCGTTCCTACGAAACCTGCCGGCGGCATGGGACGCGGCGAACCCCGATCAGAAGAACTCGCTCGCCGCGCTCGTGTTCGAAGGCGTCGAGATCACCGGAGACACAGTCACGGCGGTGACGGTGACGCCCGATTTTCTCCCATTTTTCGCAGCGTTCACTGCGGCATGCGACCAAACCGGAATACGACAAAGCCCGGCTAAAGACCGGGCTCCACGTCAACCTTCTGTTCTAACGGGCGGAAGCGACGGGATTCGAACCCGCGGTCTCAGCCTTGGCAGGGCTGCATGTTAGGCCGCTACACCACGCCTCCACGACGGGTCCTACCCTAACACCGGGCCAAATCCTCTGTCAAGGCGTTGAAAGGGTGGGCCGGGCGATGGCCATCTTCTCAGCTTTGCGCAGTCGGAAGCGCGCTGCGCCTCCGCCTCCGATCAATAGTCTGGACCGATCCGGACATCGGGAGCGGGGCAAGCGCGATCCCACTCCAGGCGCCTGCATGCAGCCACCCCTCCCGATCACACGCTCATTGACAAATCAGAACATTAGTTCTATTATCAAGGCAAGCGGGCACACCCGGCGGGAGTGCGGCCCTGGGCAGGCCTTGATCCTGCCCGGATTGGTTCGCCGAAACCCGAACCCGGGGCGTCCGCGGCATCTCGCGGCGCGTGTCGGAACAGTGATGCCTGGCGGCATTCCCGATGAAGGCGGGGGACGCGGGTGTCCAGCCCCCGAGGGCGCGTGGCATCGCGCCCGAACCTCAAGCGGAGCAAGTCGGTTTCGCCTCCGCGGCGGGCTGCGTCTGACTCACCGCTCACACCGCCGACTCCGGCACCGCCTCCAGCACCGACCGCAGCACGTCGTCGGACGTGACGCCCGCGGCGTCCGCCTCGAAGTTCAGGATCAGCCGGTGCCGGAGCGCGGGAAAGGCCAACGCCCGCACATCCTCCATCGAGACGTTCAGCCGTCCGTCGATCAGCGCCCGGATTTTCGCGCCGAGCACGATCGACTGGGCGCCCCGCGGACTGACTCCGTACCGCACGTATTTCTTGACGACCGCGGCGGCCCTCCCGTTGTCGGGGTGGGTGGAGAGCACGAGGCGGACGACGTAGTCGCTGACGTGGTTCGCGATCGGCACTTGCCGGGCCACCCTGCCCATCTCCCGGATCGCGGCCGCGTCGGCCGCCTTGTCCGGGGTCGCGGAAAAGCTCGTCGTCGTCCGGCGCAAGATTTCGGTCAGGTCGTCGGCGGTCGGAAAGCGGACCACAAGCTTGAAGAAGAACCGGTCGAGCTGCGCCTCCGGCAGCGGATAGGTCCCCTCCATCTCCAAAGGATTCTGGGTCGCGAGCACGAAGAAGGGCTGCGCGAGCGGATGCACCACGTTGGCGATCGTGCAGGTCTTGTCCTGCATCGCCTCCAGCCGCGCGGACTGGGTTTTCGGGGTCGCCCGGTTGATCTCGTCGGCCAGGACGAGGTTGGCGAAGATCGGGCCCTTCTGAAATGCGAAGCGGCGGTTGCGGTCCTGATCCTCGACGAGGATGTTGGTGCCGGTGATGTCCGCGGGCATCAGGTCGGGCGTGAACTGGATCCGGCTGAATTCGAGATCGAGCGCCTCGGCGAGGGTGCGCACGAGCTGCGTCTTGCCCAGCCCCGGCACGCCTTCGAGCAGCGCGTGCCCCCCGGCGAGAATGCAGATCAGGACGTCGCGGATGACGTCGACCTGACCCACCATCACCCGCGAGACCTCCGCCTCGATCCGGAAGGCGGTCTCGCGGAACTCGCCGACGGTCATCTCCTGCTCGGCTGTCGCGACCATGTCTCGACCTTCTTCCTTCACGGCCTGCGCCGAAGCGCCCGACGGCGTCGATCGGTCCGTGCACGTCGTCGAGGCGCCGTCAGCCCCAGGTCTTCAGCACGACGATGACGATCGTGAACACGAACATGAAGAGGATGCCGCCGAGGGCGACCGCGGCGACCGCGATCACCGTCGTCCTCGCCGCCTTCGCCCCGGCCAGGATCCGCGCTTGATCGGCGTCGAAAGCCGCCTGCTCCTCGGCGGTCAGGGGCGGGTCAGGGATCGCAGGGTCGTCGACATCGGCATGCCCCTCCGAGGTCAGGGGCTGCTCAATGAGCGCAGGGTCGTCGCCAGCCTCTGGCCCGATGTCGACCAATCGAACGTCCTTGCCCACGTCGTCCGTCGCCGACCCTCCTCCGAACGTCTACCCGGCTGCGCGAGGCTCCGCTCGATCGCCGCCGCAATGCTCTCCACGTCGCCCGGCTCGCACCACACCGGCTCGCCGCCGCCGACCTCCCGATGCGCCGGGACATCGCTCGCGACCACCGGTACGCCGACCGCCAACGCCTCGACGATCGGGAGTCCGAACCCTTCATACCACGACGGGTAGACGAGCGCGGCCGCCCCGGCGTAGATGCCCGGCAGCAGCCGCTCCTCGACATAGTCGAGAAGGATAACCCGTCCCGCCGCCTGCAAAGGCCGCGCGGCGGCGAGGATGGGATTCGCGCTCCAACCGACCCGCCCGACCACGACCAGCGGCAGGTCGATCCGGGAACCCGCCGCTTCGAGCGCCCGGAAGAGGGTGAGATGGTTCTTGCGCGGCTCGATCGTGCCGACGATCAACAGATAGTCGTCGGGCAATCCGACGAGCCGCTTCGTCGCGGCGGAGAGCGGTTCGGCCGCGAAGAACGCGGAGTCGGCCGCGTTGGCCGCCACCGTGATCCGCTCGCTAGGCAGATTCAGCCGCTCCATCACGTCGCGTTTGGTCGTCTCGGAGACGGTCATCACGTGTGCGGCCCGGTGCGCGGCCCGGGGAACCGCCGCGCCCAGGTAGCGGCGCAGAGCCTCGGGCGCGAACTCCGGCGTGATCTCGAACGCGAGATCGTGGATCGTGACGACCTCCGGCCCGCCCCAGAGATGCGGAACCGTGAAGTCGGGCGAATACGCGACATCGCCCCGACCGGCCAACGCTTGGAACGGAATCGGACACCGAAGGCGAAAGAGCAGCCGGTCCATCTGCCGCCGGAAAATCGGTCCTTCGCGAAGCTGCACCTGGGTCGATGCCGGGAACGCGCCGATCGCGGCGTCGGCGAATGGAGGCCGGCCGCGGCCATCCGGTGCCCACCATACGGTGAACTCTGCTTCCGGGAACGCGGTGGCGCAGGCGGGCATGATGCTGCGGGCGTAGCGGCCGATTCCGGCGTGCTGGTTGAACGCCGCGCTGTGGTCCACAAGCACGCGCACCAATGCGGGTCTCAGTTCGCCAGCGCGGACCGGGGGACGCCGACGTCGCCCTTCAGCCGCCGCAGGTAGAGGAAGAGTCCGATCACGATCAGGCTCCAAAACCCGATCAGGCGGTCCATGATCGCGATCGACCCAGCGAGGCTTGAGTTCACGTCCACCAATTTGAGCACCACGATCACCGCCGCCTCGACCACCCCGAGCCCGGCGGGGGTGAAGGGCAGCGCCGAAAGCAGCGCGCTCATCAACGCGACGAAGAGCGTGACGGAGAACGAAAGCCCCGCTCCGAGCGACCAGGCGACCAGGTAGAGGCGGACCCCGTCCAGAAGCCAGACCGCGATCCCGATCCCGATCGGCCGGCCGGGCCGCCGCAGGCAGGCGAAGATGGCATCGTGAAGGAGCGCGAACTGGCCCTTGAAGCGGAGCGGGACAAGCCGTTCGACCCGGCTCTTCGCCAAGCCCATGGCGGCCACCACGCCGAGGCCCACGGTGATCAGCACCAATCCGACCGCCAGGGTCTGCGTGACCTCGGACGGAAGCGATCCATGAAACGCGAAGAGCCCGGCCCCGGTCATCATGAAGAAGAGCACCAGCAGATCGGTCAGCCGCTCGGCCAGAATCGTGCCGAGCGTCGTGCTGAAGCTGGCCCCGGTGTCCTTGCGGAGGAGATAGCATCGGTACCCGTCGCCGAGCTTGGCCGGGACGATGCAGTTGACGAACCACGACAGCAGCAGCGTCGCCATCAACCGCGGGTAGGCGGGAATCGGATGGCCATGCTCGGCGTCGATCCCGGCCTGCGCCAGCATCCCCTTCCAGCGCACCGTCCTCAGGAAAAAGGCGAAGTAGTAGACCAGATACGCGATCGCGTAGGCGAACGGGTTGATGTGCTTGACGTTGTCCCAGACCTCGCCCAGGTTGATGTCGAGCCGCGTCACCAAGAAGACGACGATCGCGAGCGCAAGCCCGAACGAGAGCAGCGTCTGCGGCCGCAGCAGCTTCTGCCTGAGCGCGTTCGGCGAGGCGGCGGCGTCGACGGCGTCGCCCGCGGTCCGGCCATCGGCGGCGGGCGGTCGGGAGGCGGTCCCGGTCTGGTCGTCACTCGGCATCGGCGTGGCTTCGCTTTCCCTGAATCGGCGCGTGCGCGCCGCAGGCCAGAGCCCAGACGAGACTCAGCTGGATGCCGAGGCTCAACACGTAAAGATACTCGAACATCCCATGCGTGACGACCGCCGCGGTGACGGCGAGTCCGCCGATCGCCAACCCGCGCGCCACCGGATCGGCCGCGCGCCGAAGCCGACCCGCCATCACGCGGACGACCGCGGCGAAGAGCGCAAGATACGCGGCCAGCCCCACAAGTCCGCTCTGCGCGAGGATCTGAAGGACGTCGCTGTGCGCATGACCGCGGGAAATCCGGAATCGCCATTCAGGGGTGAACTCGCGGAACCGGGCCGAGAAGTTGCCGGCCCCAACTCCCGTCAGCGGATGGGCTTCGGCCATCCTCACCGCCGCGCCCCAGTGCGCGCGTCGCTCGTTTGCCGCAAAGTTCGCCGGCGTCACCTGCGTCCCGCCCGAGGAGACCAGACTGGCGGACGAAAATCGATCTGTCAGTCGCGAACCAGCTCCGGTCGCGAGGATCGCGATCGACGCGACGACGAGGATCAGGGC
>JBPCRG010000497.1:0-5769 GCA_050997095.1 Thermomicrobiales bacterium
AGTCGAGCGCTTTTGTATACCGGTCGTTCACGGTCGCCGGGTCGAGCGAGGCGATCGTGATCTTGCCGCCGATTGCGATCAGGTCCGCCGAGATCAGCTGGGCGACCTGGGCCGCGACGGCGTCGCCGGCGTTGATCAGCAGCTCCGCCTTGAACCCGTCCTTGGCGGACGATTGGGCGACGAGGTCCTTCGCCTTCTGGAGATTGAACGGGTAGCCGGGCGCCGCGTCGTCGTGATAGGCCATCCGGGGCAGGTAGGTGTTCGCCGCGACGCCGTTGCCGAAGAGGACGTTCTTGATGATCGCGTCCTTGTCGACCGCATAGTTGACCGCCTGCCGCAGCAGCTTGTCGTCGAAGGGTTTGCGCAGGAGATTCATCGCGCAGTAGTCGATCCGGGCGACGGCGTCCGGCACGACCGTCACCGCCGCGTTGCCGCGCAGACCCTCCAGCTGGCTGTACGGCACGAGCGACGCGATATCGAGGTCGCCGCCCTGGAACTCCAGCATCCGCGCGTTGGAGTCGGTCAGCACCTTCAGCGTGACCGCGTCCAGATACGGCTTTCCGGTCTCCCAGTAGGCCGCGTACCTCGTGAGCTTGATCTGGACGTCCCGCTCCCAGCTCGCGAAGACGAAGGCGCCGGAACCGACGGGTTTATTGAAGAAATCCGCGCCCTGGGCCGTCACCAGCTTCTTGGGCAGGATCGACGCGCCGTAGAGCGCCAGGTCGGCCTCCAGCGGGGCCCACGGGTTCTTGAGCTTGATGGTCAGCGTTTTTGGATCCGTCGCTGTCAGCGAGTCGATCGCCGAGAAGATGAAGCCGTTCTGCGAGGTGGGATCGTGGGCCGCGCGATCGATCGAGAACGCCGCGTCCTCCGCGGTCACGGTCGACCCGTCGTGGAACGTCGCGTCGCGCAGATGGAAGGTGTAGGTCAATCCGTCGTCGCTCTTCTCCCATTTCTCGGCGAGGCTCGGCTCGACCGACGCCCCGTCCGCCGCGGGGCGCAGCAGTTGGTCGTAGATCAGCAGCTGCGTCCAGATGCTCATGTTGTCGAAGATCGCGATCGGGTCGAAGCTGGCGACATCCGCGTCCGCCAAGCTCATCGTGACGACCCCGCCCGCCTTCGGCGTGCCCCGGGCGGCGGCGCCCCGCGCGAACGGACCGGCCGATCCCAACACGCCCGCGGCGGCCAGACCGCCCGCGAACGCGCCCATCTTCAGCAGCCGCCGCCGCGACGACCGCCACTCCGCCCACTGCGCCGCAACGACCGCCTCCTCCGATTGAACCGACTTCTCGAACGTGCCCATACCCGTCTCCTCCCGACCGCCTACCGCGCACTGCATGCCGCGTGCCCTCACACCTCATGGCCCAAAGCCCAAAGCTCACTGCTCGATCCAAGTCTCCCACAGCCGGTAGTTGCCGGTCGGGAGGACGGTGAAGTTCTTGACGCGCTTCGATGTCGCCGAGCTCCCGCCGGGGTAGTAGAGGAAGATGAAGGGCGCGTCGTCGAGGTGCATCGCCTGGATCCGCTTGTAGGCCTCCTTGCGTTTCGCCGGGTCGAGCTCCTTCTGCGCGTCCTTGATCAGCGTGTCGACGGCATCGTTCTTGTAGCCGGTGCCCATCGCCTTGACCCCGCCGTCGCTGAGCACGGCGAAACTCGCGAGCTCGTCCGGGTCGATGATGTCGGTGGTGTAGTAGTTGAGCGACATGTCGAAGTCCTGGGTGGTGAAGACGCGCTCATTGAGCGTCGCGCCCTCGATCGGGGTGATCGTGATCGCGCCGCCGATCGCCGCGAGGTTGGCGGCGACCAGCTGCGCGACCTGCCCGCCGACCGCGCCGCCCGCCTGGATGATCAGCTCCGCCTTGAACCCGTCCTTGCCCGCCGACTGCGCGACCAGCTCCTTCGCCTTCGCCAGATCGAAGGGATAGCCCTTCGCCGTCTCGTCGCGGAACGCCATCTTCGGCAGGAACGACGTCGCCGGTTCGGCCGCGCCGAAGAGCACAGTCTTGATGATCGCGTCCTTGTCGACCGCGAAGTTGATCGCCTGGCGCAGCATCTTGTCGTCGTAGGGTTTGCGGGTGACGTTGATGCCGACGAAGTCGATCCGCGCGACCGCGTTCTCGATCATCACGCATCACGTAATCCGGGTTCGCCTTGATCGCGTCGATCTGGTTGAAGGGCACCGAGGTGACGACGTCGAGGTCGCCGCCCTGGAACTGGAGCATCCGGGCGTTGGAGTCCGGCAGCACCTTGAACGTGATTTCGTCCAGGAAGGGCTTGCCCGCATCCCAGTAGGCCGCGTTCTTGGTCAGCACGATCTGGACGTCTCGCTCCCACGATGTCAGCGAGAAGGGGCCCGAGCCGATCGGCTTGTCGAAGAAGGCGTCGCCGCCCTTCTCGTGCGCCGCCTTGGGGAAGATCGACGCCGCGAAGATCGCCAGGTCCGCCTCGAACGGAGCCCAGGGGCTCTTGAGGTTGATCACCGCCGTCTTGGGGTCGGGTATGTCGATGCGGTCGATCACCGAAAGGATGAACTGCCAGGTGGTCTTTCCCCGCGCCGCGCGCTCCAGGCAATATTTGACGTCGGCCGACGTCACCGCCGTGCCGTCGTGGAACGCCGCGTCGCGCAGGGTGAACGTGTAGGCGAGGCCGTCGGCGCTTGCCGTGCACTTCGTGGCCAGGCCCGGCTCCAGCGAGTTGCCGTCCGGCCCGACGCGGATCAGCTGATCGTAGAAGAGCAGCATGGTCCAGATCGACATGTTGTCCGGCGGCACCGGCGGGTCGAAACTCGTCGCGTCGGAGTCGGCCAGACTCATGCGCAGCTTGTCGCCCGACGTCGGCGACGGCGTCGCCTGCGCAGCCGCGGCGCGCACGAACGGCCGCGCCGCCATCATCCCGGCGACGGCGGCCGCGCCGCCCCCGAATGCGCCGATCTGCAGCAACCGGCGGCGCGACGAGCGCCACTCCGCCCATTGCCTCGCCGCCCGGTCCTTGTCTTGGGGGACCGCCTGCGTCGCCATCGCGCCGGGAATCGAATCAGCCATCGCGAGCACTCCTCTCGATACGTGCAAGCGGCCAAGCCGGTGAGCCGCCGATCTGCGGAGCCGCGCTTCGGCATCGTGGGCGTCGCGGCCCCCGATCGGGAATCCCGCCTCGGATCCGGACATCGGCGTCCTGCGATCCTCGCCGCGGGGTATGTGCGCCTGCTTGGCCGCGATGGTACCGGAGCCGTCCCCGGCGCACAAGCGCGGCGCGGCCATTCGGCATCCCCATTTCTGTGCGGAACGCCCGAATCGCCCCGTCGCCCGGGCGTCGACGGGCAGTCTGGCAGGCGGCCGATCCATTTTTCTGAAGGGGCAGGGATGCTACGATTCGGAGGGGTCGGCGGTGCTCAGGAGGAAGAATCCATGGTCGCGACGAAGCTGATCACGGTCGACGAGTTCATGGCGATCGACGAGCCGGGCAGATTCGATTTGATCGACGGGGAGGTGGTCGTGTCGCCGTCGAGCTTCAAGAACTCGAAGCTGGCGTTCCGATTGGGAAGCCGCGTCGCGGCGTTTGTGGACCCGCGCTCCCTCGGCGCGGTGACGGGCGCGGACGGGGGCTATCAACTGTGGGTCGGCCGCGGCACGGTGCTATGCCCCGACGTTGGTTTCGTCGGGGCCGCGCGGGTTGCCGTCCAGGATCAGGGCGGATTCTTCCCCGGCCCGCCGGATCTCGCCGTCGAGGTCATCTCTCCGTCAGAGACCGGACCGATGGTCGCGCGCAAGGTGCGGCTCTACCTTGAGGCGGGCTGCCGCATCGTCTGGTGCGTCTACCCCGACCAGAGGACCGTCGTCGTGCATGCCTCCGGAGTTCCGCCCCGAACGCTCCGCGAGGGCGACACGCTCGACGGCGGCGTCGTGCTGCCCGGCCTCACGATCTCCGTCGCCGAAATTTTCGCCTGAGGAAGAAGCCATGGTCGCGACGAAGCTGATCACGGTCGACGAGTTCATGGCGATCGACGAGCCGGGCCGGTTTGACCTGATCGACGGGGAGGTTCGCGTGTCGCCTGCGTTGTTCCGGCATGGCGAGATCTCGGGAGCGTTCACGGGACTCCTGTGGTCGTTCGTCACTCCTCGAAAGTTGGGCAGGATCCTCACGTCGGAGGCGGGCTTCCACCTCAAAGGGCATCCCCCGACGGTGCTCTGCCCCGATGTCGCGTTCGTGCGAATGGAACGTCGGCCCGATCCAGGCCAGCGAGAATTCTTCCAAGGGCCGCCCGATCTGGCCATCGAAGTCGTTTCTCCATCTGAGAGCGGTCCGATGGTCGCCCGCAAGGTGCGGCTCTATCTCGACGCCGGCTGCCCCCTCGTCTGGTGTGCGTATTCTGAACACCGAACTGTCGTCGTGCATGCCCCCGAGGTTCCGCCCCGAACGCTCCGGGAGGGCGACATGCTCGATGGCGGGGACGTCCTGCCCGGCCTCCTGATCTCCGTCGCCGACATCTTCGCCTGAGGGGGCCGCCGATGGTCGCAGCCAAACTGATGACGGTCGCCGAATTCGCGGCGATCGGCGAGCCGGGCAGATTCGACTTGATCGAAGGGGAAGTCGTCGCCATGTCGCCTGCCTCTTTCCGCCATGGCGGGACCGCGGGAACGACCCTCGGCTTGCTTGCCGCGTTCATCGTCCCGCGAAAGCTCGGTCGGCTGACGACGGCGGAGGGCGGTTTTCACCTCGGCGGCCGTCCGCCCACGGTCCTCTGCCCCGACGTCGCATTCGTGCGGGCGGAACGCGAGCCCGATTCAAGCCACCGGGGTTTTTTCATCGGCCCTCCAGACCTGGCCGTCGAGGTCATCTCGCCGTCCGAGAGCGGTCCGATGGTCGCGCGCAAGGTGCGGCTCTACCTCGACGCCGGCTGCCCCCTCGTCTGGTGCGTCTACCCCCAACAGAGGACAATCGTCGTCCATGCCCCCGGGGTCTCGCCCCGAACGCTCCATGCGGGCGACATCCTCGATGGCGGGGACGTCCTGCCCGGCCTGCTGATCGCGGTCGCCGACATCTTCGCCTAAGGACGGGACACATGGTCGCAACCAAACTCACGACGGTCGACGAGTTCATGGAGATCGACGTCCCCGGCGCGGCAGATCTGATCGACGGGGAGGTCTTCGTGTCGCCGTCCAACATTCAGAATTCGTTCATCGCGGTCAAAATCGGCGGAGAGTTCTGGACGTTCGTCAAACCGCGGTCTCTCGGAGTCGTCAGCGGCGCCGACGGCGGCTACCGTCTCTACCGCGACCGCGAAACGGTGTTAAGCCCCGACGTCGGATTCTTTCGTGCAGAGCGGCTGGAGTCGGCGGACCTGGACGGGTTCTTCCCCGGCCCGCCCGATCTCGCCGTCGAGGTCATCTCGCCGTCCGAGAGCGGCCCGATGGTCGCGCGCAAGGTCCGGCTCTACCTCGACGCGGGCTGCCCGCTCGTCTGGTGCGTCTACCGCAAGCGGCGGACGGTCGTCGTCCATGCCCCGGGCGCCGAGCCACGCACGTTCCACGTGGGCGACACGCTGGACGGCGGCGACGTCCTGCCCGGCTTCAAGATCTCCGTCGCCGTCATCTTCGAATGAGCCTCGGGCGCCGCTCCGGTGCCCGACGGAGTCGAATTTCCAGACGCGAGAAGGGCGGGGGCTTCCCGTGCGCCCACCCTTCTCGTTGGTTCGGCGTCAAAGAGCCGAAACCCAGATCGCTCGTCCGCCGGGGAAGGGGACGGGGACAACCAGCGGCCCTTTTCGGCGCT
>JBPCRG010000510.1:0-4555 GCA_050997095.1 Thermomicrobiales bacterium
AACATGGTACGCATCATCGATCGGGCGATGGCCATCCTGCGGACGGAGCCGTTTGCCGGGTATATCGGCGAATGGCCGGGTCCCTGGCACTTCGCCGATGCCAGGACGACCGAGGATCGCTTGCGAGCGGTCGGGTTCACCAACGTCTCAGCGGAGACCTTCTCGGCACCGGTCACGATGGACAATGCCGATGCCTATCGCGAATTCCTCACAACCGTGGTCTTCGGCACGCACCTCAATCGCTTGCCGGATGATGGTCTCCGCCGCCACTTCATCGAGTTGCTGGTCGAAGCAGGAGCAAGCGATGATCCCCCGTTCGGGCTCGATTACTGGCGACTGAATCTGCAGGGCCAACGCCCCGGAAAATAAAGGCGATGGTTCAGGTAGCGGTATCGCGGGCCCCGGCTGATCGTACGACAATACCTGCCTGTTAGCACGTTCCGCTCATTGCTGTCCGATGCTGTCTGTGATTGAGTGCGCAGGCATGAGTTCGCATTGGCATGTTGCACACGATCTCGTTGTTCACTTGGAGCCACCATTCATCCATGTATATGCCCATCGCGGCGCATCGATCGAGTTACCGGAGAATACGTTGGCATCATTCCGGCGGGCGCTGGAACTGGACCCTTTCGGGATTGAGTTGGATCTGCATCTCTCGGCGGACGGCGTACCGATGGTCATCCACGACGACTCGGTCGATCGCACAACCAACGGCAGAGGTACCGTCTCGTCGCTTTCCTGGGCGGAGATGCAGACGCTGCCCGACGCAGCTGTTCGACTCGGCTGCCCGACGCAGCGCGGTGGCATCCCTACGGGAATAGATACGCATGCGCATTACCCGTTCCCGTATAGCTCGTTATTATGTTTTCTTGCATGCATCGCTTCATTTTATCCGCAGGCTCATTTTATTGAAATGCGTTGATATGACGGGGTTTTGGGGGCGATATCAAATGCAGCGGTCCGATCCGGAGCTTCATTTAATCCGCCATGACTAGCGCTTGACATCGACGTTCCACAACGTGCGGGTCTGGTTCACTTAAGCGCCGCCTCTGTTGGCTCAGCTACCGCGAAGTGCACGATGAGGGACCGTCTATCGGACGGTTCCGATGCCAGCCAGGATGAGGTCGATGCCGACGAGGAATTGCTCGCGATCGTCGTGCTCGGGCAGCTGCGTCGCCACCTGATGCACGAACGGGTACTCCGCGGGGTCGAGTTGCGCCCACCGTGCGGCGACCGTCCCGAGGAATGCCGTCCGATCAGTATCGTGCGCGTGCAGGCGGGCGTTCGCGGCGTTTTGTCCGGCGACGCCGAGGACGTAGTTCACGAGCGCGGATGCGGAGTCGAACTGCGCTCGTTCGGGAACGCCGAGCGCCTGGAGCTGGCCGCCGATGCCTTCGAAGATCTGCAGCATCGCGGACTGCCACGGCTCACGGGAGAGCTGGGCGCCCACCCAGGGGTGCGCGTCGATCGCGTCGAACACCCCAAGGGCAATGGCTCGGATCGCTTCCCGCGGCGTCGCCCCCTCGACCACCTCGGTCATGACGCGGGCGATGACGTCGTCGGTGGTCGCCGCGAACAGCTCGTTCTTGTTGGCGACGTGCCAGTAGATCGCCCCGCTCTCTGTTGCCAGGCGCGCCGAGAGCGCGCGGAAGGTCAGCGCGCTCTCGCCGTCGGTGTCGAGGATCTCGATCGCGGCCTCGACGATCCGCTCATTCGAGCGCGCGTTCGTGCGCCGTTCGGTCCGCTGCGTCTTGGTCGTCATGACTACCATCTTGACATAGAGCTGGAACGATGTTCCAAGATAGAGGGCATTGGAACGGCGTTCCAACCACGTTTTGAAAGGAACACGATGGCGGCACCAGTCACGATCGTCGGTGCGGGCCTCGGCGGCCTCACCCTCGCACGCGTCCTCCACGTCCACGGCATCCCCGCAATGATCTACGAGGCGGAGCCCTCGGCGGAGGCCCGCACGCAGGGCGGCCAACTCGACATCCACGAGCACAACGGGCAACTCGCGCTCGAAGCGGCCGGCCTCATCGACGAGTTCCGCGCGATCATCCACGAGGGCGGCGAGGCTTCGCGCGTGCTCGACCAGCACGGCACGGTCCTGCTCGACGAGCCCGACGACGGCACCGGTGGGCGTCCCGAGGTGCTCCGCGGAGACCTGCGTCGGATCCTGCTCCACTCCCTGCCCGACGAGATGATCCAGTGGGGACGCAAGGTCGCCGGTGTCCAGCCCCTCGGCGACGGCCGACACGAACTGACCTTCGCGGACGGATCGACCATGAGCACCGAACTCCTCGTGGGTGCGGACGGCGCCTGGTCGAAGGTCCGGCCGCTGCTCTCGGCTGCTAAGCCCGAGTACGTCGGCACGGTGTTCATCGAGACCTACCTGTACGACGCCGACGAGCGGCACTCCGCGGTGGCCGAAGCGGTCGGCTCCAGCGTGATGTTCGTGCTCGCCCCGGGAAAGGGGATCGTCGCGCACCGTGAGACGGGGAGCGTTCTTCACACGTACTTCGAGCGGAACCGACCCGTCGAGTGGATCGCCGACATCGACTTTACCGCCGCCACCGCCGCGGCTGCTCGAGTCGCGGCCGAATTCGACGGGTGGGCGCCGGCGCTCACCGCGCTGATCACCGACGGCGAGACCGCACCGGTCCCGCGTATGATCTACGCACTCCCGGACGGCCACCGATGGGCCCGCGTGCCCGGGGTGACGCTCCTCGGTGATGCCGCCGGCCGGCGAGGGCGCGAACTTGGCGATGTTCGACGGCGCCGAGCTCGGAAAGGCGATCGCCGCGCACCCCGACGACATCGAAGCGGCACTCACCGCCTACGAAGAGGCGATGTTCCCCCGCAGCGAGTCGGAGGCCGCGGACGCGCACCTGATCCTAGAGCTCTGCCTCGGCGACCGCGCACCCTTCGGACTCATCGGCTTCTTCACCGGCGCCCCCGAGGAGGAGCACGAATCACACGGGCAGCCCTGATCCACACCCCCACGGCCCCGGTGCGATCACGGTCGAGGAACGCGACGTCCGTGAGCCCCGCATCGGGGAGGTCCTAATCTACGTTCACGCCGCGGCGGACCTGTGGACGTCGTCATGTGGCGCATCTCGGCGGAAGCTGCCGCGAAGTCGATCGTCTCGTAATCACGGTCGCCCTCGATCTCGGGCGGAACCGCAGAGTTCAGGTGGACGTATGCATCTCATTGCTCGGGCGTGAGAAACCCCTGTAACGATTCGGACCAGGCATCGACGAGGACGAGCCCTGCGACCTCATCCGGGTATGTGCTGACGTAGAGCCGAACGAAGAGGCCGCCGAGCGAGTGGCCAACCAGAACGTACGGACCGGGCACATCGGTAATATGAAGCAGGGTATGGAGATCATCGACCACGCTTTGGGCGGTACGGGGCATCGGGACGGGGTCGCTACGGCTCATTTGCAGTCGCCCGTCGAGCACGATGTCTGTTCCGGGCCGCTCGTAC
Source organism: Thermomicrobiales bacterium (assembly GCA_050997095.1). GTDB lineage: Bacteria > Chloroflexota > Chloroflexia > Thermomicrobiales > UBA6265 > JBPCRG01. Next base: position 3,489 of record JBPCRG010000510.1, read on the forward strand.
GCGCAGACCCGGCTGAGGGCGGCGACGCCTGGCAGCACCATGGTGCGTGGCTGCGCAGGCTGGATGAGGTCATCGGTCCAAACAGAGGCGGGGCTGCGATAACCAGCCTCAAGGACGACGGTGGGGGAGCCCGAGCCGCGGCACTCCATGTAGAGTTTGCGACCGCTGCCAATGTCGACAAGGCCCGCGAAGTCGCCGCTGGAGATGGGGCTTTCGGCAGTCTCCGGTGTGGCCTCCTGTGCACCGGCATGTTGTGCGAAGAGACCCGCGAGACCTGCGGCCATACTCCCTTGGAGCACGGTACGCCGGGAGAGACTATGGGCAAGGGATGGGTGCATCGGCTCTTCTTTCATGAAGATGGGGCTTTCTGGACGACGCGCTGCGATGAGAGCACGACCTGCGGCTAACCGGTGCAATCACCCCTGACCTCGGGCGGCACCTCCGACATGAAACGCACGTAAACAGTCCACTATTCGGTTGTCAACAGCGCCGGCATCCCTTTAATGAGTGTTGACAACTTAAACCACGTGATGTGCAGGTTTTCGGGACCAGATCCAGGGACTACCATGAACGGTGCTGGCCCGCTGTCTCATGGAGGTGCCCGGTGGACCTGGATGACTTTATTGTCACGACCTCTTGTCTGATTGATGAGACGATTCCGCTGATCCTTGCCGGTCGTCGTCTCCGTCAGCGGGGACCGCAGCCGCTCCTCGCCGACAGCGAAGTGCTCACGATGGAAGTCGTCGGCGAGTTCCTCGGTTACGATCAGGATCAGGCGATTTACCAGTATTTTCAGCGACATTACGCCCATTTCTTCCCTGGTCTCCGCCAGATCCATCGCACGACCTTCGTGCGCCAGGCCGCCAATCTCTGGAAGCTCAAGGAGCTGCGCTGGAAACGTCTGGTGGCGGAAGACTGGGAACCGGTGAGCCTCGTCGACAGCTTTCCGATCCCGGTCTGTGCCTTCCCCCGGGCCCGCTGGTGTCGCCGCTTCGCCGGTGAGGCGAACTACGGGCGCGAGCATGTCGCTCGGCAGACCTTTGATGGCTTCCGCCTGCATGTGCGGT
>JBPCRG010000542.1:0-2723 GCA_050997095.1 Thermomicrobiales bacterium
GAGCGGCGCACTGATCACGGTCGACTTCGCCACGGATCAAGGCCGGGAGGTCTTCGTCGTCCCCGGGAGCGTGCTCTCCGACAACAGCGCGGGGTGCAACCGGCTGCTTCGGGACGGCGCGCGGGCGGTGCGCAGCGCCGACGACGTGCTTGAGGACCTGAAGCTCGGCCCGAGGCGCGAGCAGGTCGCGGTCCAGCAGACGCTGCCGATGACGGACTCGGAGCGGCGCCTCTACAACCACATCTCCGCCGATCCGCAGCACATGGACGACCTGGTCGCCGCCGCGGCGCTGACCGCCCCCGAGGGCGCGGCGCTGATGACCATGCTCGAACTGAAGGGACTCATCCGCGACACCGGCGCCCGTCACTTCGTGCGCGGATGATGCGGCTCGGCGCGATTCCGGCGACCGCCGATCGCTTGACACCGGGATGACGCGAGCCTAACGTTGAATTTAGGGACGCGGCGCGGTGCTGGCCGCCGCCGGTCCGCCCACCTTCTTCTTGTTCACCCAAACGCTTTCATCATCGAAAGCAGATCGCAGGATTTCCATGCCCACGACGACGATAGACAAGCCCGCGGCCGCCAAGCCGAAACGGGCCGCACCCAAGAAGACGACATCCGCCTCGACCGCCGACTCGGCCGGACGCGGCAAGCTGGTGATCGTGGAGTCGCCCGCGAAGGCGAAGACGATCGGCAAGTATCTCGGCCGCGGCTACACGGTCAAGGCCTCGATGGGCCACATCCGCGATCTGCCCAAGAGCACGCTCGGCGTCGATGTCGAGAACGACTTCACGCCGAAATACCTGATCCCGCGCGACAAGATCAAAACCGTCAAGGACCTGAAGGAGAGCGTGCAGGCGGCGAAGGAAATCTTTCTCGCGACCGACCCCGACCGGGAGGGGGAGGCGATCGCCTGGCATCTGGTTCAGGCCACGGACGCGGGCAGCAAACGCGTGCAGCGGATCGTCTTCAACGAGATCACCCCCGAGGCGGTGCTGGCGGCGATGGCTCAGGGCCGCGAGATCGACATGAATCTCGTCGACGCGCAGCAGGCCCGCCGGATCCTCGACCGACTCGTCGGGTACAGCGTCAGCCCCCTTCTTTGGAAGAAGGTCAAGCGCGGCCTTTCGGCGGGTAGGGTGCAGAGCGCGGCGCTGCGGATCGTGGTCGAGCGGGAGCGGGAGGTTCAGGCCTTCATCCCGGTCGAGTATTGGTCGCTCGAGGCCGAACTGGCCAAGCGCACCGGAAAAGCGTTGAAAAAGGCCGATCTGGTCAAAGCGGGACTGCACCGCTTCCGCGGCAAGAAGGCCGAACTGGCGACCGGCGCGCAGACGCAGGAGATCGTGGACCTGCTCGACGGCGCGGAGTACCGCGTCGCCACGGTCGCGAAGCGGGAGTCGCAGCGGCGGCCTTCCGCGCCGTTCACGACGAGCACGCTGCAGCAGGAGGCCTCCCGCAAGCTGAACTTCCCGGTCCGGCGGACGATGCAGATCGCGCAGGAGCTCTACGAGGGCGTCGACATCGGCGCGGAGGGCAGCCAAGGCCTGATCACCTACATGCGGACCGACTCCACGAACGTCGCGGCCACGGCGCAGCAGGCGGTGCGGATGGTGATCAGCGGCAGGTTCGGTCCGCAGTACGTGCCGGAGCGGCCGCCGGTCTACGCCAAGAAGTCGAAGGGCGCGCAGGAGGCGCACGAGGCCGTCCGCCCGACGGCTCCCCAGCGCGACCCCGAGAGCGTCAAGCAGTTTCTCTCCGCGCCGCAGTTCCGGCTCTACCAGATGATCTGGCAACGGTTTCTGGCAAGCCAGATGGCGCCCGCGATCCTCGACGGCACGACCGTCGACATCGACGCGGCCAAACCCTCGGGAGCCGGGGCGAACGACGCGCCGCAGATCCTCTTCCGGGCGACCGGATCGGTCGTGCGGTTCGACGGGTTCATGGCGGTCTACACCGCCGGACGCGACGACGGGGACGACGACGAACTGGACTCCGGGGCGCTGCCGGCGCTCGCGGAGGGGGAGATGCTCGATCTTCAGCGGCTCCTGCCGCTGCAGCACTTCACCCAGCCTCCGCCCCGATACTCGGAGGCGACGCTCGTGAAGGCGCTCGAGGAGCAGGGGATCGGTCGGCCCAGCACCTATGCGCCCACGATCGGCACGCTTCAGGCCCGCTTCTACGTGACCATCGAAGAGAAGAAGCTGATCCCGACCGAACTCGGCCTGGTGGTCAACGACATCCTGGTCGAGCATTTCCCCAACGTCTTCGACATCTCGTTCACCTCGCAGCTCGAGGCGGAGCTGGACGAGATCGCCTCCGGCGAGCGGGCGTGGGCGCCGACGCTGCAGGCGTTCTACGGGCCGTTCACGGAGACGCTGGCGCTGGCCGAGAAATCAATCCAGCGGGTCAAGATCCGGGACGAGCCGTCCGGGGAGATGTGCGAGAAGTGCGGGCAGCCCCTGGTGATCAAACTGGGGCGCTTCGGCAAGTTCCTCGCCTGCAGCGGCTTCCCCGAGTGCCGCAACGCCCGCCCGCTGCTGGAGAAGATCGGGGTGGAGTGCCCCGACTGCCATGAAGGGCAGATCGTCCAGCGCCGAAGCAAGAAGGGCCGGACCTTCTTCGGGTGCGAGCGGTACCCGGCCTGCGACTTCTCGGCGTGGAACAAGCCGGTCGACGCATTCTGCCCGAAATGCGGCTCCTACATGGTCGAGGCGGGGAAGAAG
>JBPCRG010000574.1:0-8274 GCA_050997095.1 Thermomicrobiales bacterium
GATCCCCGGCAACGAGACCGCGATCTACCGGATCATCAACCAGCTCTTCCGCACCGGCGCGGAGGTCATCTATTCCGGACGGGCGCTCGTCCATGTCTCCGGCCACGCGAGCCGCACGGAGATCGGCAAGATGATCGACCTGGTGCAGCCGTGCCACGTGCTGCCGTTCCACGGCGAGCATCGTCATATGGCGCTCTACGCCGATCTCGCGATCGAGCACGGCGTGCCGTCGGAGAACATCACCTTCGCCGAGGTGGGCGACCAGATCGAGATCACGCCCGAATCGGTCCGCGTCAACGGCCGCGTGGAAGCGGGATACGTCTACGTCGACGGCATGACAGTGGGAGCCGTGGGCGACGTCGTCATCCGCGACCGCCGCGCGCTTTCCCGCGAGGGGATCATGATGGTGATCGTCAGCGTCGATCGCCAGACCGGGCAGATCGTCGCCGGGCCCGAGATCATGACCCGCGGCTTCGTCCACGCCAAAGAGTCGACGGAACTCTTGGAGTCGACGAAACGGCACGTGCGGGACAAGCTGGCCGAATACACGAACGGCCATCAGACGGACGACTGGGGGTACCTCAGCCGTCAGCTTCGCGACGTCACCGCCAACTTCCTGTTCAAGGAGACGCGCCGACGTCCGATGATTCTCCCGATGGTGATGGAAGTCTGAGCATCGCCCGCGCGCTGGCCGACCGATGTGCGGGCTGCTCGTCGGCGGGCCGGAAAAGAGATGGGCCGAACCCGTGACCAAGCCGACGTCCGCGCAATCCCACCCGGTCGCATCCGACCGGGCGGAGCAGACGCGGGTCGTCGCCGCGGCGCTCCGCGACGAATACGGTGACCGCCCGTGGAGGCGGCATCTTGCACCCATCGACGAGCTGGTGGCGACCATCCTTTCGCAGCACACTTCGGACGGGAACACGGAGCGCGCGTTCCGTTCGTTGAAGGCTGGATTCCCGGAATGGGCAGACGTCATCGCCGCCCCCACTGCGGAGGTGGCGGGGGCGATTCGGACCGGGGGCCTCGCCAACATCAAGGCTCCCCGGATCCAGAACGTGCTTCGAGAAGTCCGTGCGAGATTCGGGTCGTTCGATCTCGGCGCGCTGGCCGAGTCGACGGTTGCCCATGGACGAGCGCAACTCACCGCACTGCACGGCGTCGGGCCGAAAACCGCGTCGTGCGTGCTGCTTTTCAGTCTCGGTTTGCCTGCGATGCCCGTCGACACGCACGTCCATCGCGTCACGCGTCGGCTCGGCGTGATCGGCCCGAAGGTCGACGCGGAAGCCGCCCATCCGATCCTCGAATCGCTGATCGGCGAAAATCGTGACGACGTCTATGCCCTGCATATGCATTTGATCCGGCATGGGCGTACAGTTTGCCAAGCGCGCACTCCCGCGTGTGATCGCTGCGTGTTGACGGAGCATTGTGACTATTACGCATTCCTCTCACCGACCGGCCCTTAGCCGGCATCCATACCCGCACCCGACCGGTGGCCGAACGTCGCTGTACCTTGTCCGGCACGGCCGAACCCGGGCCAATGTCGACCAGGTGCTCTGCGGGCATACCGACTTGCCGCTCGACGACCATGGCCGCGAGCAGGCGGCGCTTGTCGCGGCACGCATCGCCGACGCCGTCGAAGCGGACGCGCTCCTGACCAGCCCGCTCCGGCGCGCCTTCAGCACCGCCGAGGCGATCTCCGCGCTGACCGGTCTGACGCCCCAGATCGTGCCCGATCTCATCGAGATGAACTTCGGCATCTACGAAGGCGCCCATTTCGAAACGATCCTGGAGGCCGACCCGGAGCTTGCGGCCCGTTTCCTCGATCTCGACGACGGCGAGGTGGGGTGGCCCGAGGGGGACACCCGTGTCGGCTTCCATCGCCGAGTCGTCGACGCCTTCAGCACGATTCTCTCCGGCAATCACGACCGCTCCGTGATCGTGGTCGCCCACGGCGGAGTGTTCGGTTCGTATCTCGCCCAGATTCACGGCTCGTCGCCGAACGACTGGCGCGGCTTTCAGATCAAGAACTGCAGCATCACCCACCTTGAGGTCTCGATTGAGCACACCGCGGTTCACTTGATCAATGATGTCGAGCACCTGGCCTCGATCGCCGATGACGAGACGATGGAATAGCGTCCGGAGCACGCCGCGCCGCCATTCGGAGACGGATCAGCGGAAAGACCACGTCGCCTAAAGACACAAGTCTCATCCGTTTTTCCGTCGGTCTGTCGTACTCTGTGCTGAAACATTCGTTGTCGTCGCCTTTATGAGCCGAGCAATCGATGAGAACGCGATTTCAACGGGCCCTCTATTCGATCTCGACCAAGAGCGCCCGCCTTTACCGACTCGACCAGCTGACTCGGATTGCGCAGGCCGCCCAATTCGATGGAATCGATGTCGACACACGTCAACGACGTTTTCGAGACTCGCTTTCGGACGTCCTGAACGACGACCAAATCGGTTCGATGAGGTCGACCTCTTTGTGGATGAGTCCAACGAGGCTAGAGCGCTTCCTGGCCGATCCAAAGGACCGTTCGGGATTGCGAAACCTGCTGCGCGCGACCAAGGGCATCATGATGATCGTCTCGGACGAAGGTGAGCTTTCACGCGGCGTAAAAAGAAGTGCCGCGTTCGATCAGGCCGCGCGTCTCAAGGAGGTCGTGGGAGAACGTCATCGCATCGCTCTGGGAGTCGCTGCGGAGGCGCAGGACGGCGGACGGAGCCATCTCGTCCGGATGAGGACGCTTCGGTCGTTGGCGGAAGAGTGGGATGTCGGAATCGCGTTAGACGTGCATGCCTGCGCCGATTGGAAATGGGAGGCGGAGGCCGCGATCTATCACACGGTCGGCCAACTGGATCTCATCCGGCTCACGCTGCCGCTTCCCACCTTCGACGCCCACGTCCGCACACGGGTGACCATGCGGACGCTCTCCGCATCGATCGACGCAGGGTTCCGGGGCGTTTACTCGATCGTGCCCACCGTTCCGTTCTGGAATTGGCTGAACGCTGACGCGATCGCATCACGCTCCGCCGAAGCGCGAGACCTGATCATCGGGATGATGCGTGGCAACGGAGGAGACGCGATCCGCAACGATGTGACGATCCGATCGCTCCGCTGAGCGCCGAGTCCGAAGCTGAGCCGCCCGGAAGCGCATGAATGACGCGGAGACGCCTCGCCAAGAATCGGCTGCGAGTCAATGGAACGGCCCATCCCGAGATTCGGGATGGGCCGTTCACGCTATCTTCCGAATCCGAACGCTCGTCGGAATGACTAGCGCTTGGTGTACTGGGGAGCCTTGCGCGCCCGTTTAAGGCCCACCTTCTTGCGCTCTTTGACGCGGGCATCTCGCGTCAGCAGTTGCGCGCGCTTCAAGACCGGACGCAACTCCTCGTCCGAACGGACGAGCGCCCTTGCGATTCCGTGACGAACCGCGCCAGCCTGCCCTGAGACGCCTCCGCCGACGACGCTGACGAGGACGTCGAAGCGGTCGATCGAATTCGTCAACCGCAACGGCAGTTGGATGTTCATCTGATGGAGGTTGCGTCCGCCGAAGTAGTCGCGCGCCGTCTTGCCGTTGACCGTGATCGTTCCGGTTCCCGGGTAGAGCCGGACCCGGGCGATCGCGCGCTTCCGCCGACCTGTTCCATAGTGATAACGCCCTTTTTCCACGTTCTCTCCCATCTTTGCGAAAGTCAAGGCCGCAATCGCCGCCGAGACGCGACCTGGCTAAACGCTCAGGTCCTTCGGCTGCTGACCCTGATGCGGATGGTCGCCCCCCGCATACACCTTCAGTTTCTTCAACTGATGCTCGCCCAGCAGAGTCCTCGGCAGCATGCCGCGGACGGCGGTGTGGATGATGCGCTCGGGGTGCGTTCTCCGCATATCCCGCAACGAAGTCGTCTTCAACCCGCCCGGATAGTTGGAGTGGCGATAGTAGAACTTGTCGGTTTCCTTTTTGCCCGTCACCTTGATCTTATCGGCATTGACGACGATCACGAAATCGCCCATGTCCACGTGCGCCGCGTACGTCGGTTTCGTCTTGCCCCGGAGCGTCGCCGCGATCACGGTGGCGAGCCGCCCAAGCGTCTTGCCCTCGGCATCCACGATGAACCATTCCCGGCTGACATCCGCCCGCTTCGGCGAAAACGTTCTGCGTTCCATCGCGTTCAGTCTCCTTCGGTTGGGCGTCCGCCGTCTCCGGTCCCCGCCGCATCGTCTCGTGGGTCGTCGCTGCCGTAGCCGACCCGCCAAAGCGTGAGTCCATGGGCCGGAGCGTTCATCGGACCGAGCCGACGATCGCCTCCGGCGACAAGCTCATCGATCCATTCCGGCTCGCGAGCACCCCGCCCGATCTCGACGAGGGCGCCCACGATGCCTCGAACCATCCGAGGCAGGAATCCGTCCGCGACCAGCCGAATCTCGATCAGCGAACCGGCGTCCGACGACGCGCCCCAGGTCACGGTTTGCCCGATCACGCTGGCCAGCAGAATCGTCCGAACCGTTCCCCGGGCCGACCGCCGACGATCCGACCACGGCACTCCCTCTCCGCCCCCGGCGAACGCCGCCATCTCGAGTGGACCGGAAAGCTTCTCGGCTCCCAGAGCCATTCGTGCGATGTCCAGCGACGTTTCGCGCTGCCACGTCATCGTCGCCGTCAACGGCTGCCGCACCCCGCACCAGATCCGATAGCGGTACTCCCGCCACGCCGCATCGTATCTGGCATGGAAGCCGAGGTGCTTGCGCTCGACCTTCTGGACCGAACTGTCGTCCGCCAATCGAGCGTTCAGCGCTCTCCGAAGCGTCTCAAGCTCCATGCCGGGCCGATAGTCCGCGAAACTCCCCACCTGTCCCGCGGCATGCACTCCTTGGTCCGTGCGACCCGCGAGGTAGACCGGAAGCTCCACCCCTACCGTTTCGAGAATCGCCCGCTCGAGCTCGCCTTGCACCGTCCGCTTGCCCGGTTGCCGTTGCGATCCGAAGAAGTCCTTCCCGTCATACGACACGGTGATCTTGAGCGCCCCGGACGGCCTGCCTCCGCGCTCCTGACGCAGGCGCGCCGCCGATTTACTCGCAGAACTCAATCAACGCCATCGCGGCGGCGTCGCCATGCCTCACTCCCAGTTTGGAGATGCGGGTGTACCCGCCCGGAGTGCTCTCATAGCGGGGAGCGATCACCTCGAACAACTTGGCCGTCGCCAACTGGTGGTCGATCTTGGACATGATCAGTTTACGGTTGGCGTGGGAGTCCGTCCGGGCGATGGTGACCAATTTCTCGACGACCGGACGGATCGTCTTCGCCTTCGCCTCGGTCGTCGTGATCCGCTCGTGCAGAATCATCGAGATCGCCAGCTGACGCAGCAAGGCGCGTCGCTGCGCCGGATTGCGTCCGAGCTTGCGGCCCGCCTTCAGATGTCTCATGACGTCTTTCCCTCATCCCCGATGGCATTGCCGACCGCGCCGGGAACGCTCTCGAAATCATCATCGTCCAGATCATCGCCCAAGGACGCGATCGCGTCGGCGACGTCGCGGGTGCCGTCGTCCTGATCCGACCCCATCGCCGACTCGAGCGCGTCGAGGTAGATGTGCTCGCCCCCGAAGTTGTGGATCTCGCTCTCCGGCAGATAGCCGAACTCCGCGAGTTTTTCCCGCAGCTCGGTCAGCGACCGTGGTCCGAAGTTCCTGATCGAGAGCAGCTGGTCCGGGTCCATCGTCAGGACCTGGCCCACCCGGTCGATCTGGCGGCTTCGCAACGCGTTCAGGACACGAGGGGAGAGACCCAACTCCGACAGGAGTTTGTTGTGGACCTCATCGGAGATGTAGGGGCTGCCGGTCAAGACGCGCTCTTCGTCCTTGCGGTTGAAATCGGCGAAGACCTTGGCATGGTCGACCAGAATCTGGGCCGACTGCGCGAGCGCGTCGTCGGGCTCGATCGTGCCGTCAGTGAGGATCTCCAGAATCAGGCGGTCGAAGTCCGTCATCTGCCCGACGCGCGTGTGCTCGACGACGAAGTTCACCTTCTGGATCGGCGTGAAGATCGCGTCGATCGGGATCTCGCCCAACGAGTAGGTCTCCTGGGCCTCGGCCGGGCGATAGCCTCGGTCCTTCGCCACCCAGATGTCCATGTCGAGCACGGCTTCCTCCGACGTCAGCGTCGCGATCACCTGATCGCGGTTGATGACCTCGACCTCGGAGGGCCATGCGATGTCGTCGGCCGTGACGACGCGCTCGCCGGTCGCCTCTCCGCGCGCGTAGAGGTGGGCCCGCGCCTCGCCGTTCATCTCGAACTTGCGCTTGAGTCGGACGCGCTTCAGGTTCAGCACGAGTTCGACCACATCCTCGCGGACGTCCTTCATCGTCGAGAACTCGTGCCAGACGCCGTCGATCCGGACCCGCGAGATCGCGACCCCTTCGAGCGAACGAAGCAGGATCCGCCGAAGCGAGTTCCCCAGCGTGGTTCCGTATCCAGGCTCGAGCGGCTCGATCTTGTAGCGGCCATAATTCAGGCCTGTCTCGATCGTTTCGATTCGAAACTGCGGTTTTTCGAACAACCGGAATCGCCTCCTCGGTGGTCGTCGCCGGATCGATCCGCCTGCGAGCGGCCGTCGGCGCGACGCTTTACCGGCTGTAGTACTCGACGATCAACGACTCGTTGAACGGCGGCACTTCGATCTGTTCCCGCGCCGGAAGGCTCATCACCTTGCCGCCCAGTTCCGTGCTGTTCACGCTCAGCCAGTCGGGCGCGCGCTTCGTCGAAAGGACCTCGTTGAAATCCTTGAAGTACTCCCGGGTCCGGCTCTCCTTGCGGACACCGATCTCGTCGCCGGGTCGGACCAGGAACGAGGGGATGTTCGTCTTCCGGCCATTCACCACAAAATGCCCGTGCCGCACGAGCTGCCGCGCCTGACTCCGGGAATCGGCGAATCCCATCCGGTAGACCACGTTGTCTAGACGCGTCTCCAGAATCTGCAGCAGGTTGTCGCCAGTCACTCCGCCGCGACGTTCGGCCTCGACGTAATGCCGGTGGAACTGGTTCTCGAGGATCCCGTAGTACCGCCGGACTTTCTGCTTCTCCCGGAGTTGAAGGCCGTATTCCGAGGGACGACGCGTCCGCCTCTGGCCGTGCTGCCCCGGCGGAAAGTTCTTGGCCGGCTGCCTCTTCACGATCGGGCACTTCGGCCCGTCGCAGCGCGCGCCCTTCAAATAGAGTTTCAGGCCTTCGCGCCGGCACAACCGGCATACCGGCCCTGTGTATCTCGCCATCGGCGGTTCGCTCCTTAGCGATCAAGCAAAAAGACGCAACGACATCCGTTGAGCGTCAGACGCGGCGCCGCTTCGGAGGTCGGCAACCATTGTGGGGAATGGGCGTCGTGTCGGAGATCGAGACGACCATCACGCCGCTCGTCTGCAACGCCCGGATGGCCATTTCGCGTCCCGACCCAGGCCCCTTGACGAACACTTCGACCTGACGGAGGCCGTGCTCCATCGCGCGGCGGGCCGCCTGCTCCGCGGTGACCTGCGCGGCGTACGGCGTGCTCTTCCGGGAGCCCTTGAAGCCGTTGGCGCCGGCGCTCGACCATGAGATCACGTTGCCGGCCGGGTCGGTCAGCGTCACGATCGTGTTGTTGAACGTGGACTGGATGTACGCCCGGCCCCGAGGAATGTTCTTTCGGTCTCGACGCCGAATGCGCGTCTTCGCCTTGGCCGTTCCGGCTCCGCTTCGACGTCTGTCAGCCATTGTTGATCGAAACCTCCTGAATCCTGCGCTGCGGGACGATGCGAGCGTTCGCGCTCAAATCGGCTACTTCTTCTTGCGGATGCCGATTGCCCGTTTCGGTCCGCGGCGGGTTCGCGCGTTCGTCCGGGTGCGTTGGCCGCGAGTCGGCATTCCGCGGCGATGGCGAAGACCGCGATACGATCCGATATCGATCAACCGCTTAATGTTCATGGAAATTTCGCGGCGAAGATCTCCCTCGACACGCATCTCTTTATCGATGACATCCCGAAGCCGATTCACCTCGTCGTCCGTCAGATCCCGGACGCGCGTGTCCGCACTGATCGACGTCCGACTCAGCAACTGCTGGCTGGTATGCAGTCCGATTCCGTAGATGTACGTGAGGGCGATCTCCACCCGCTTGTCTCTCGGAAGATCGATGCCCGAAATTCGCGCCATCCTGAAACTCCTCTTGGTCGACCCGCCGATCCCTTTTAGCCTTGACGCTGCTTATGCTTGGGGTTCGTGCACAGCACTCGGATCACGCCTTTTCGCCGAA
>JBPCRG010000663.1:0-5001 GCA_050997095.1 Thermomicrobiales bacterium
ATCGGCCTGCGGCCGATGGGAGGGCACGGGACCCTCCCCTACGACGACGGGGAACACGGCCCAAGGGCGTTGGATGAGCACCGGCGACGGGCGCCGGAGAGAGGACGCGACATGAGCGACACAAGCGGGCGGCCATGGAAGATCGGCGTCTTCAGCACCGGGATGGCGGGCGGGATGCGCGACGGCGCCCTGCGCTGGCGCGACCTCCAGACGATGGCGCAGCGGTCGGAGGAGCTGGGCTTCGACTCGTTCTGGATTCCGGACCACCTCATCTTCAAGAACGAGGGGCAGGCGCCGCACGGGCCGTGGGAGTGCTGGTCGCTGCTCTCGGCGTTGGCGGCGACGACGTCGCGGCTCGAGCTTGGCTCGCTCGTCACCTGCCTCGGGTTCCGGAACCCCGGGCTGCTGGCGAAGATGGCGGACACGACCGACGAGACCAGCGGCGGCCGGTTGATCCTGGGCGTGGGAGCGGGCTGGCACGAGCCGGAATACGCCGCGTTCGGGTTCCCCTGGGAGCGCCGATTCGACCGCTTCGAGGAGGCGGTGGCGATCATCAAGACCCTCCTGCGCACGGGCCGGATCGACCATCAGGGCGAATTCTACACGCTGCGGGAGTGCGAGCTGCGCCCGCGCGGCCCTCGCCCGGAGGGACCGCCGCTGATGATCGGCGCGCTGGCGACGAAGCCGCGGATGCTGCGGATGGCCGCGCAGTACGCCGATCAGTGGAACGGCTGGCTGTTGCATTCGCGCAGCCACCCCGACGAGATCGCGCCGCTGCGCGAGGCGGTCGACCGGGCCTGCCTGAAGGTCGGCCGGGACGCGAGCTCGCTCGCGCGCACGGTCGGGATCATGGTGGACCAACGCCCGGAGGGGGAGCGTCCGCCCCGCGCCGAGGGAGCGGCCGAACCGCTGACGGGCTCCCCGGAGGAGATCGCCGCAGCCATCCGCCGGATGGCGGCGGACGGCATCAGCCACCTTCAGGTGGCACCGACCATCCAGGGCGTGGCGGGCGTGGAGGCGTTCGCGCCGGTGCTGGCTCTGCTCGACGGCGCGCCGTGAACGGGAGTCGGGCAGCCGCGGGGCGCGGCTGCGCCCCTGCGGCGCGTCACGCCACGCGTCTGCGCGCAAGGCGGGGCTGGGCGCGGTGGTTTCGGTGCTGGCGTTCGCGGGCCGGAATCGATACGGCGTGGCTGCGGACGGCGTGCCGGGCGTGCGCGGCCGCACTCCCTGCGACCCGTGCACCGGAGTCGACCGGCAACGCGCGCCCGTGTCGGAAAAGGAGGAGGTGAGTCGCCGCGAGCGCCAACGCGGCGACCGTGCCGACCCTCATCTCCGTGGCCAGCGACGGCAGGGCGACGGCCGTCGCGTTCCACCAGACGATGGCGGTCATCGCCGCGCCGGTCGCGCCGACCGAAGTGAGCAGGCGCAACGGCGCGGACTCGAACGGACCTTCGTGCTTGGGTGACGCGGATGTCAGGTCGAGTCCGGACATCGGCTGAATGGCGGCTCCCGTTTTCATCGCTGCTGCTCCCCGCTCCGATGGTCGTGGCGATCGCCCGTCGCGATCGCGGGGCGGGACGGCGGGCGTCTCGGCGGATCAGATCCCGCCCCGCGCCGTCCATCCGTCGCCGACCCTCGACATCATCATTGCAGCGCAGGCTTAAGGTTCTCTTTGATCAATCTTGGAGTCTGCTGGGGACTCACCCCGCGGCGACGCCCGTGGTTCCACTGGACGGCCGCCCGGCCTGCAAGGCGGCGCGCAGCTTCTCGCGTCGGGCCGGGGTGCGGATCGGGATGACGTGGAGTGGCAATCCCTCGTCGACTTGGAGCGTCACCGCGCGGTCGATGAAGCAGTCAACGACCTCGTCCGGATCGTCGACGTCCACGATCGCGGTCACGAAGACCGTTTGCCGGTCTTCGCCGATCTCCGTCGTGAAGATCGTGTCGGGATAGCGGCCGCGGATGATCTCCGTCAGCTCGGTGATCGCGGCGGTCATTTTGGGATTGGACAGCGCGTCCGACGTCGGCATGATTAAATCCCCCGCACGTTCTTGACTGCCACGACGAACGCGCGCGCCCGACGAATCGAACGGGCCGCCTGAATTTCCGAAACAAGATCAGCGCCGTAATCAGCCGTCTGACGGAGCAGAAACAGTCGTTCGAATGCGTCACGCAGATCGGCGGGATACCATTTTCGCCGGTTGATCAACTCTCCCACGAATTGGGCCTGGACTGTGTCGTGTCCCCATCGCGGGCCGCTCGGATGGACGTCGGCCCAGAGGAGCGCAGCCACCGCAGCCTGATAGCAGGCATAATAGGCCCGATTGGCGCAATTCTGATAGCGCCGGTTGGCATACTCGCTCTCCGCGCCCGACAGGCTCTCTTCCGCCTTGACGAGGTATATCCTGCCGCCGCGAGGTTCGCTCATGGTTCGATCATACCTTCGCCGGCGTCCGGGGATCTCGGGCAAGGATCGGGTTCCGATCCGGCGTCCCGCGCGTTGCCGACGCGAGCGCGGCGCCGGAGCGGAGCGGTCTACAAAATCGGCCGGGTCACGGCGCCTTCGTTCGCCTGGCTGACGAGGGAGGCGTATTTGGCGAGCACCCCGGTGGTGTAGCGCGGGGCGGGCTTCTTCCAGTCGGCGAGGCGGGCGGCGATCTCGTCGGCGGAGAGCTCCGCGTTCAGGCCCCGGTTCTCGATGTCCATCACGATCATGTCGCCTTCGCGCAGCGCCGCGATCGGCCCGCCGACGTAGGCCTCCGGCGCGACGTGGCCTGACATCAGCCCCTTGGTCGCGCCGCTGAAGCGGCCGTCGGTCATCAGGGCGACGCTGCCGCCGAGTCCCTGCCCGATCAGCGCGGCGGTGATCGCCAGCATCTCCTGCATGCCGGGGCCGCCCTTCGGCCCCTCGTAGCGGATTACGAGCACGTCGCCCTCGTTGATCTGGTTGCCGTAGACCGCGAACAGCGCCTGATGCTCGGAATCGTAGACGCGGGCCGGACCGCGGTGGTAGAGCCGCTCGTAGCCGAAGATCTTGATCACCGCGCCGTCCGGGGCGACGTTGCCCTTCAGGATCACGAGGCCGCCGGTCTCCTTGACCGGCTTCTCCACGGTCAGCACGACGTCCTGGCCCGGCGTCTCCCGCGCGCCCGCCGCCTCCTCGGCGAAGGTGCGGCCGCTGGCGGTCATCAGATCGCCGCGCAGCTTGCCGCCGGCGATCATCCGCTGGGCGACGAGCGGAGTCCCGCCCGCCGCGTCGAGGTCGGCCGCGGCGTATCTGCCGCCCGGCATCATGTCGCAGATCAACGGCGTGCGGCGCGAGATCTCGTCGACGTCGTCGATGGTCAGCGGCACGCCGACCTCCTGGGCGAGCGCCAGCAGATGCAGGACCGCGTTGGTTGAGCCGCCGCTGGCGGCGACGCCGGCGATCGCGTTCTCGAACGCCTCGCGGGTGAGGAGGTCGCGCGGACGGATGCCCTGGCGCAGGATCTCCATGATCAGCGCGCCGGCCTTGCGGCCGATCTCCATCTTGCGCGGATTGACGACGCTGCCCTTCGTGCCTTCGCCGGCCTGCTCCTGCTCGTAGGAGACGGCGGGCGCGGAGGCGGTGCCGAGGGGCGAGAGCCCGATGAACTCCATCGCCATCGCCATCGTGTTCGCGGTGTACTGCCCGCCGCAGGCCCCGTGGGTCGGGCAGGCGTGGTCCTCGATCAGCTTCAGCTCGGCGTCGTCGATCCTGCCCGCCATCCGCGCGCCGATCGCCTCGTAGACCGCGCGGATCGTCGCCTCCTGCATCACGCCGTTAACTTCGACCGAGCCCGGCAGGATTGTGCCGCCGGAGATCAGGAAGCCAGGGATGTTCAGGCGGCCGAGCGCGAGGGCGAGACCGGGCAGCGTCTTGTCGCAGGCGCCCAGGCCGATCACCGCGTCGAACATGTGGCCGCGGGCGACGAGCTCGACCGAGTCGGCGATCACCTCGCGGGAGATCAGCGAGGTCTTCATGCCCTCGGTGCCCATCGTGATCCCGTCGGAGATCGAGACGGTGTTCATCTCCATGGGGATGCCGCCGGCGGCACGGACGCCTTCCTTGACGGCGTGGGAGAGCGTGCGCAGCCCGAAGTTGCAGGGCATCGTCTCGATCCAGGTGTTCGCGATGAGGATCATCGGCTTCTTCAGGTCCTCGTCGGTGAGGCCGATGCCCTTGAGCATCGAACGGGCACCGGCGCGCTCGATCCCGTCGAGGATGTTGCGGCTCATGTGCCGCATGTCGAACGCGCCGTCTCCGCCTTTGGCGCCGTTCCCGTTCGTGCCGTCTCCGTGGCCGTTCGTCCCGTTGCCGCTCATCGCTCCCTCTCCCGCCGCCGACGTCGGATGATGCCCAGGCTCGCGCCCGTCAGAACCGCGCCGCTTCACGCTCGAATCAATGCCTCCAGTTTCGCATAGAACGGGAGAGCGCCCAAAGCGCCCCGGATTGAACGCCCAGAGGGCACCCGGTCTACGCCGACGAGGCCCTTCCAGGGCTGGGACCGACGGCGGCGTGTGTGAAATCGGTTGGTCGCGTTCGTTGAGAAGACGAGGGGCTGAGGACCAATGGCGTCGGGCGTTCGTGCGGTCTCTGAGATACTGGACGTGGAATTCAAGGATCGGGCAGCCTGCGCGGTGTGGGGAGAAGACGATGGAACTTGGCGGCGATGCGTTTCGGCGTCTTGACGAGTGGATCGGGCGGCGGCTGGCGGCGGACGGGACGCCCGGGCTCTCGCTGGCGGTGACCGACCGGGGCAGGATCGTGCACACGGCGGGGTTCGGTCTGGCGAATCTGGATGCGGGGCGTCCCGTGACGCCGGAGCTGCTGTTCGAGACGGGGTCGATCGGCAAGTCGTTCACGGCGATCGCCCTGCTTCAATTGATGGAGGAGGGGAGGCTCGACCTCCACGCGCCGGTGACGGCCTACCTGCCGTGGTTCTCGGTCCGGACGGCCTTCGCGCCGATCACGCTGCATCA
>JBPCRG010000675.1:0-8105 GCA_050997095.1 Thermomicrobiales bacterium
TGAGGAGCACGAGCAGGGGTTTGGCCGTGAGCAGACCGAAGCCGCGCAGGACCTTGGCGTCGTCCGGGTCGATCGTCGGGACGACCTCGCGGAGGGGGGTGTCGGCCTCCAACGCCTGCTTGAGGACGCCCATCACGGCCTGCTCCCGCTCGAACGCCTCGCGCTCGGCGCCCTTCCGTTTGGGGATCTGGGCGACGAGGCGGGTCATCCGCTTCTCGACGATCGCGAGGTCGCTGAAGAGCAACTCCAGGTCGAGCGTCTCGATGTCACGCATCGCATCGACTTTGCCGTCGGGGTGCGGGTTGTCGGCGCTCTCGAACGCGCGGACGACATGCACCAGCGCGTCGGCCTGGGCGAGATGGCCAAGCAGCTGTCCGCTCATCCCCTTCTCCGCCATGCCCTTGGCGATGCCGGCGAAGTCGCGGTACTGGACGTCGGCCGGCACTTTCCGCTGCGGATTGAAGAGGAGGGTCAACCGCTCCAGCCGCGGATCGGGCACTTTGACCGTCGCGAGGTTCGGTTCGTCGGAGGCGCCGCTGAAGCCGCCGACCGGGGCGTCGGCATTCGTCAGCGCGTTGAAGACGGTGGTTTTGCCCGATCCGGGCAGGCCGATGATGACGAGTTTTGTGGTCAACGAGTCCCCCAAAGCGTGTGGATCTTCGTGAGTTGCGATGTCGTGGGCGCGGCGATTCACGCGCAAACCCGACCATTATTGCCGACTCCGCGATCGACTCGCCACCCACGCGAGGGACTCGCGGTCAGCGGCGACCGCGTCCGGTGTATCCGCTGCCGGGAATCCGCGTCAGCGCGCCGATCGCGTCCGCGGCCAGGATGAACGTCAGATGGCTGAAGAGGTACGGCTTCGGCGATGTCCGGCCGTCGATTTCACATTGCGATTCCGCAAAGTGGCCGTCCGCGTCGGCGAAGCGGATTGCGTCCGCAAAGAGCGCGGAGGCGGATGCGAGGTCGGTCCGTGCCAGCCGGATCACGTCCAAAAACGAGGAGGAGACGTTCGCGGAGCCCTCGTCGGTGCGATTTCGCCGAGGATCGGTTTCGGCGTCGGCGAGCGACTCGTCGGAGGCATGAAGCAGGAGGTCGAGCGGCGTCCGGAGCGGGGTTGCAGGCTGACCGAGCAAACAGCCCGAGTCGGCGGCTTCCCCGTCGTCAGGCGTTGCGGCCATCGCGAGAGCCGCGACCATCATGTGATCGTCGTCGTCGAAACCGAGTTCCGCTTCGGCGCGACGGCGAAGGCGCAAGGAGAGGCCCTCCTCCAGCCTCTTGGCGACGGCGAGCGCCTCATCGACCAGCGGCGCCGCGTGCAGCGCCGCGAGAAGGAGCGCGGATCCGGCCGCGTCGACGCCCCCGTCGAGAACGGGGCCGTGCGGCAAGTACGTGGTCCGCAACAGGCCATCGTCGAGAAACCCGTTTGCCCGCCCGAGGATCCAGCGGCAGAGTGGCGCCCGGAGGCTGCGTCCGAACGCGTCCATCGACAGGACCGCGGCGGCGATGTCGCGGCCCGGCAGGCTTCGGTGGCAATCGCGCGCGGTCGACGGAAACGACGGGATCTGAACCGGCGCTTCGATCAACGCGCCGTTTGGAATCAGGCATTCTTCGAAGACCCGGGTGCTGACTCCGAGCAGCACGATGACGTCGCCGCGATTCGCGTCGTCGTCCGTCACGCGGTTGGTCCGATCGCGATGTCGGCGACGATCGCGCCGCTTAGGCGGGCGATGTCGGCGGGCGAGATGCGGAGCAGCACGTCCTCGCTCCCGCCGCCGCAGTAGACGACGGTCTCCGTCATCACCTTGGTGTCGATGACGACGGGAAAGGGTTCGGCGGGGAGGACGGGCGCGACACCGCCGGCGACATATCCCGTCGCCCGCAGCACAGTCGCGGCCTTGGCCATGGCGAGTGGTCCGCTCCCGACGCTTTGGGCGAGGCGATGGCGGTCCACCCTGCCGGTTCCGTTGGCGACGGCCATCACCAGCCCGCCGTTCCTGTCGGTGAAGAGCAGCGATTTCACGATCGCACGCTCCGGCACGCCCGCGGCGGTTGCGGCCGAAGCCACCGTCGGCATGGGGACGCCTGGAGCGATGACCTCGGCCGCGACGTTCAGCTCGCGCAGACGTTGAACCAGCCGGTCCGCGGCTTCAGACGTCATGCCTTGCGCCCGCTATCGTCGCCGCTTCGGATCGAGGGCGTCGCGCAGGCCGTCGCCGAAGAAGTTGAGGGCCATGACGACGCTCATGATCGCGAGGCCGGGCACCGCGGCGTACCACCAGTATTGGAGGCCCTTGTCGGCGCCCTGCTTGATCATCGCACCCCACTCCGCCGTGGGCGGAACGGCTCCCAGCCCGATGAAGCTGAGTCCTGCCGTGAGCACGATCGCGGATCCGACGTCGAGGGTCGCCTTGACGATGATCGGCGCGTCGGTGCTCGGCATGATGTGCCGGAGCAGCACCCTCCAGCGGGACGCGCCGACGGATTCGGCGGCGATCACGAAATCATTCGACTTGATCGAGAGCACCTGTCCGCGCATGACCCGGGCGTATTCGGGCCAGAGCACGAAACCGACCGCGATCAGGGCGTTGCTGAGCCCGGGGCCTCCGCGCGCGGCGGTGATCGCCATCGCGAGGATGATCGAGGGGAAGCTGAGGATGGCGTCGGTGGCGCGCATGATCACGCTGTCGACGACGCCGCCGATGTAGCCGGCCAGCGCCCCGAGCAGGCAGCCGGCCGAGCCTGTGATCAGGATCACGAGGATGTCGGCGGGGAGCGAGACGCGGGCGCCGTGCAAGACGCGGCTGACCATGTCGCGCCCGAGATCGTCGGTGCCCAGGAGGTGGTCGCGACTTGGCGGCCGGAGCCGGGTCGTCAGGTCCTGCGCATTCGGATCTTCGATCGGCAGCAGCGGGGCGATCAGACCCAGCACCAGCCACAGGAGCACGACTGTCAGGCCCGCCAGCGCGGTGGGACGTTGCGCGAGCGTGCGGAGCGCCTGCTTCGCCGGCGAGCGGCGGGAGAGCGCCTGCTTCGCGCGGACGGGCGGGGAGCCTTCCTGGAGGAGCGTCGTGTCGGCCGTGGAGTTCACGTCAGCTCAACCGGATGCGGGGGTCGAGGAAGCCGTAGACGATGTCCACGATCAGATTGACGATCACGTAGGCGAGGGCGACCACGAGCGTGACGCCGAAGAGCCCGGGGTAGTCCAGTTTGAGCGCGGCCTGCACGCTGTATCGCCCGATGCCCGGCCAGGAGAAAATGGTCTCGGTCAGCACGGCCCCGGCGAGCAGGCTCGCGAAGGTCAGTCCGAGCACGGTGATCGTCGGGATCAGCGCGTTCCTGAGCGCGTGGCCGACGATCACGTGCCGTTCGGCCAGGCCCTTGGCGCGGGCGGTGCGGACGTAGTCGTCGTTGATCGCCGCGACGAGCGACGAGCGGAGCATGCGGGCGACGATCCCCATCGAGAAGGAACCCAGCACGATCGACGGCAGGATCAGATGGCGGGCCCCGCTGCGGAAGGTCGCCCAGTTGCCGGCCAGCGCGGAATCGACGGTGATCATGCCGGTGACGCGGGGAGGCTTCTTCATGCCGATGTCGAGTTGGCCGGGGCCCGGCAGCCAGTGCAGGCGGTAGAAGAAGACGTAGAGCGCGAGCAGACCAAGCCAAAAAACGGGCACCGATGTGCCCAGCAGGGCGATGAACCGGGAGACGTGGTCCGGCCAGCGGTTGATCCGGATCGCGGCGATCAAGCCCAGCGGCACCCCGGCCAGCACCGCGAAGATCATCGCGGCGAGGGTGAGTTCGATCGTTCCGGGCACGAACTGGCGGAGGTCGGTCAGCACGGGACGCCGGGACGTGACCGACGTCCCCAGATCGCCCCGGGTCAGGTTCCGCAGGTAGTAGGCGAATTGGACGGGGAGCGGCTTGTCGAATCCCCACTTCTTCTCGACGGCTTTGCGGACCTCGGGATTCCCGGCCTGGCGTTCGCCGATCAGCACGTCGACCGGCGAGCCCGGGACGGCGTGCGCAAGGCCGAACGTGCCGATGCTGACGATGACGAGCACGACCACCGCGAGGACGAGCCGCCGGCCGATGTAGCCCCAAAGCCCCAAGGGTCAACTCCTGAAAGTCGAGACGAGACGGACGGATGGGTGGCCGGAACCGGCGTCGAGAACGACGGCCGGGTTCGGCGGGTTCCGGCTAGGCCGTTTTCGAGGCGAACCGGAGTTGGAGGATGTAGACGCCGTGCGGCTGCACGCCCTGCACCTTCATGCTGGCGGGGCAGCGGTAGTTCGGCTGGAACTCGACGATGAAGGGCACGTCGTCGAGGATCAGCTTCTGGGCGTCGATGTAGAGCTGCTTCCGTTTCGTCGCGTCCAGCTCCTTGATTCCCTGGTCGATCAAGGCGTCGACCTCGGGATTGGCGTAGTGGACCCGCTTCGCCGCGGCGCCGCCCTTGTGGCCGAAGGGCTGCGCGTAGGAGTGCACGTCGGGGAAGTCGGGCGACCAGTCGGACATGGTGAACTGGAGCTTGCCGTTGCGGTAGTCCGCCAGCCGCTGGGCGGGGTCCATGGGGGTGAGCTTGATCGTCAGCCCCTTGATCTTCTCGAGGTCCTGCTTGAGTTTCGGCGCGAGCGTGTCGCGGCCGAGACCGGCGGGCGTCAGCGCCCCCGAACCCCAGGTCAGCGTGAGTTCCACAGGGCCGACGCCGGAGGCGTCGAAGAGCTTCTGGGCCATCGCGAGATCGGTCTTGAAGGCGAGGTCCTTGATTTCGTTGGCGCCGAGCAGCCCCAGGGGCACAACCGTCGCCGGACGGACGGCGGCGCCGCCGGTGAGGTTGGTGATGATCCCGTCGTAGTCGACCGCGTGCGCGATCGCCTGCCGCACCTGCTTGTTCGCCATCGGGCCGCCGACCGTCGGGTCGGTCTGGAGGGCGAGGTATTCGTACGCGAGCGACTGGCTCTCGAGGATCTGGAGGGTGGGGTCGGCCTTGATCTTGGCGGCGGAGTCCGGGTCGAGGGCGAACGCGAGGTCGGCCTCGCCGGTCTGGATCAATTGCAGCTGGGTGTTCGGGTCCGCGACATTCCGGAAGATGACGCGATCGAGCTTCGATTTCTCGCCCCAGTAATCGGCGAAGACCTCAAGGGTCACCTCGCTGCTGATGTCCCAGCCGGTGACCCGATGGGGTCCCGTGCCGGCCGAGTTGCCGGCGTTGAACCACTCGGTGACGGGATCGAGCGCGCCGCCCGAGACCACCGGGGTCGCGTTCGCGTCGACGCCGCCGTGGGTCTTCAGGACGACGCTGTCGGTCACCGACATCGGGATCGCCGCGAGGATCGCGGTCAACGCCGCGTTCGGCGCGAGCAGCGTGAGCTTGAGGGTGTGGTCGTCCACCGCCTCGACCGACTTCAGCGTGTCGGTGAAGAGGAACGCCGGATTGCCCTGCAGCGCGACGAGCCGGTTCCATGAGAACAGCCAGTCGGCGGCCTTCATCTCGTTCCCGGAGTTGTGGAACTTGACGCCCTTCCGCAGCTTGATCGTCGCGCTCAGGCCGTCGGCGGAGTACTCGGGCATGCCGTCGGCGAGCAACGGCTGGAAATCGGTCAGCTTGGTGTTGTCGGGCAGATGGTAGAGGGTCTCGTAGACGAGGTTGAAGCCGGCGGCCGGATTGATCTCGTAGATCACGGCCGGGTCGTAGTAGAGCCAGCTTCCGCCGGACATGTTGTCGAGGATGACGAGTGTCTTCGCATCCGCCTGATGGCGCGCCGTGGAACGGTGCACACTTCCGGGCGCGGCGGAGGCTCCGTGGGTCAGGGCGGCGGCGCCGACCGACGCGGCCACGCCCGCGGCGGCGGCCCGCTTGATCAGATCACGCCGGGAGACCTCCCCGCGGAATTGATTCTCGACGGGAACGGAGTGTCGCTTGTTCGTCATTGACGCACCTTTCGCGCTAAACGGTCGTCGTTGAACCGTCCTGCCCTGACGCCGAAATCGCTCCTGAAAAAGCCGAAAGCGCTCCGCGGCGGATTGCGTGGACCAGACTCCCGAATTTTCCACTGTCGATCGATCGGGCACAGTATTGACGACATTTTGGCGAAGCGTCAATGAGCACCTATGCCGTGCTCCCGGCGCCGTGCTTTTGGCCGTCGAATGTGACCGAATCCAGGGCGCCCCGCACAACCGAGGGATCCACCCCGGTCCGGACGCCGACGCCTCCGCCGCCGATGGGCAAGATCCACCGCTGCACGCCCGCATCGCGCTTCTTGTCGCTGACCATGGTCCGGAGGACCTGTTCCCGATCGGCTTCGACCCGCGCGGGGAGGCCGTAGCGGTCGAGCAGGGAGTCCACCCGCGCGACCTCGGACCGGTCCACCTCGTTCAGGGCCAGGCCGATCCGCATCGCCGCCCGGATTCCGACCGCGACTGCCTCGCCATGGAGATGCCGATAGCCGGATGCCTCGATCGCGTGGCCGAGCGTGTGGCCGAAATTGAGGAAGGCGCGGATCCCGCCTTCCCGCTCGTCCGCCTCGACCACCGCGGCCTTCAGCGCGACGTTCCTGTGGATGACATGGGTCGTGGCCGGTTCCGACAGCGAAGTGAGCGCGGTCGCGTTGCGCTCGAGCAGCGGGAGCAGATCGGCGAGCTCCCCGCCGGGGGTCGATGGTTGGATGATCGCGTGCTTGATCACCTCGGCCCAGCCCGAGACGAGTTCGCGACGCGGCAGCGTGCGGAGGAACGTCGGGTCGATGACGACGATCGGCGGTTGGAAGAAGGCGCCGATCAGGTTCGTGCCCGTGCGGTGGTTTACGCCGGTCTTCCCGCCGACGCTGCTGTCGACCATCGCGAGCAGGCTCGTCGGGATCTGGACCAGTCCGATTCCGCGGAGGGCGGTCGACGCGACGAAGCCCGCGAGATCCCCGACCATCCCGCCGCCGAGCGCGACGACCATGTCGCCGCGCTCGACGCCGCCGTCCAGCAGACAGTCCCGAAGTTCGCCCGCGCAGGTCCAGTTCTTGCTCCCCTCGCCCGGCGGGACGCAGCGGAGGTTCGGCGCGAATCCGGCCGCCGCGAGCGACGCCTGCACGCGCTCGCCATGAAGCGGGCCGACATTGGTGTCGGAGATGATCCAGGCGCGCCGCGCGGTCGGCCAACGCGATCTCGCGAGTCTTCCGACATGCTGGACGACACCGGGGGCGATCACGATGTCCGAAGATCCGGAGACCGCCGAGAGTCGCCGGGCGGGCTGGGAAACGGCCGCGTCGGCGTCGATCAGCGCGGCGATCTCGTCGGCGACCTGCGTCGGCGTGGAATCGTCCACGACGAGCGTCAGGCTGGCGCGGTCGTAGACGTCCTGCCGGGACTGCTTCAGCGAGGCGGTGCGCGCAAGCGGACCGTCCCCCGCGAGCATCGGCCGCAGGACCGCGGATCCCTCGCGCTCCTGCTGCGTCAGCATACGGGCGAGGACCGTCTCCGGGCGGGCGTCGAGGGCGATCACCAGCGTCGACGGATCGCGCAGAAGCCCGTCGGTCCAAAGCGTCTCGTCGACGACGGCGCCGCCGCCCGTCGCGACGACGGCGTGGTCGGCCGCGAGACTTGCGAGCAGCGCTGTGCGCTCCGATCGGCGGAACGCGTCCTCGCCGAGACTGGCGAAGATTTCCGGGATCGACAGACCGAAGGCCTCGGCGATGTCGGCGTCCGTGTCGATCAGGCTCCAACCCATCCTGGCTGCAAGCAGCGTGCCCACCGTGCTCTTTCCCGAGCCGCTGAAACCGATCAGGACCACCCGCCGCAGGTGCTTCATTGCTCCGCTCCGCCCGTTCCGAATGGCCCGATCCGTCCGCGCCGGTCGGCTGCGACGATACACTTTAGCGGTCCGGACGTGCGGAGCCCGGCGGCGGCGGGTAGGAGGGAGATCGATGGAGCGGCTGATTCTCGCGATCGACCAAGGGACGACGTCGAGCCGGGCGATCGTGATCGACGGGCGGAGCCGGATCCGGTCGGTCGCCCAGCGGCCGGTCACGTCCACGTTTCCGCATCCCGGCTGGGTGAATCAGGATGCCGGCGAGCTCTGGCGGACGACGCTTGCAGTCGTCCGCGAGGCGATC
>JBPCRG010000044.1:0-3735 GCA_050997095.1 Thermomicrobiales bacterium
TGGGGCAGGTGGAGCGCGCCCTCTCGGTGGGGCAGGGTGAGGGCATCCTCTCGGAGCGGGCCGGTCCCGATCCTCCGTGACAAGCGCCGTCGAATGCACGAACCGGCGATGTCCGGCCCGCCGGATCGGACGTCGGGCTAGCTGTAGTACGACCCCTTCAACTTCAGGAACTCGGCGTAGGCCGCCTTCTGCTTGTCCCGTCCGATCCGGTTCGTGATGTCGTTGAACGCCGCGTTTCCGGTCTTCAGGGCGTCCGGGACGGCGGTGCCAGCCTGCGCGGACGTCACCATCTGATCGAGCGCGTTGTGGTACTCGCTGGACCCCGGCATGATGATGTCGAGCAGCGCGCCGTCGGCCGCGGCCTTCAGCGTGTCGAGGTAGGTTCCGGCGTTCGCCCACCGGCTTCGGTACTCCTCGGACTTATAATGGCTCATCCGGTAGGGATCGCGCAGCGCGTAGGGAAGCATCACCCGCTGAAGGCTGATCGTCGGGCTCGTCATCCACTGCACGAAGAGGTACGCGGCCTCCTTGTTCTTGCCGTCGGCAGAGACGCCGAGCGAATAGCCCGCGTTGTGCAGGCTGTGGCCCATCGGCATCACCGAATAGCCGACGTTGCCCGCGACTTTCGTCTCCGGCACCCAGTTGAGCTGCTCCGCCGAATGCCCCTCGGACCATCGGCCGATCGGCGGCCACGTCCCGCCGATCATCGCGAGCTCGCCGGACATCCACGCCGAGAGCACCTCGACGAAGCCCCACGTCTCCACACCCGGCGGCATGGTCTTGTCCGAGGCGACCATGCGCGTCAGCGTGTCGATCCCCGGCTGGGCGTCGAGCGTCGCGTCGAGCGTGTCGGCGTTGAAGAACTTGCCGCCGCGGTTGCGGAACTCCTCCGAGAACCAGCCGAAGACCTGCCCCGGCGCGCGTTGGCTTGCGCCGCCGAAAGTCTTGCCCCCGCCCTTCTCGGTGAAGAAGGCCTGAATCTCGTCGTATTGGGTCCAGTCCTTCGGCGCCGCCAATTCGTGGCCGTACTTCGCCTTGAACGCGTCCTTGTTCGCCGGGTCGGCGAAGAGATCGGTGCGGTGGTACAGGATGATCATGTCGCCGTCGTCGAAGAGTCCGTAGATGTTGCCGCCATAGTTCATCAGCCCGCGGTAGAGCGGATGGTAGTCGTCGAGGTCGGCCTTGTTCATGTACTGGTCGATGAAGGGCTTAAGCGGCTCGAGCATGTTCTGCCCGACGAAATCGGCGGTCCACGCCGGCGGGAAGCTCAAGACGTCGTAGGCTGCCGTCTGGCCGATGTGCTCGGCGACCTGGCTCGAGAAGAGCTCGGTGAACGGCTTGCTGACGGTGTTGATCTTGATCCCGGTCAGCTCCTCCCACTTCGGCCCGGAGAAGACGGTCGGGTCCTGGGACTGGAGGTTGTCCTCCCAGACGATGTTGAGCGTCGTGCCCTTGAATTTCTGCGCAGCGGCCACCGCCGCGTCGGCGGAGTCGCCCGACTGCTGGAGCGCACGCTGCGCCGCCGAGACGGCCGAGGGCGTGAACCCCTTGAAGGCAGTCAGCGCCACCGCCGCGGAGGCGCCCGCGCCGAACGACCGCGTCAGGAACTGCCTGCGGTCGAGCCGCGATTGGATGAACTGCCGCAGCTTCTCGTCCTGCTGAGGATCGCGTTTACCGTCCATGGAACCTCTCCTCCTCGACGACCTGGCTTGCGCCGGGCCCTTGCCCCGTTAGACCGCGCGCCCGCGAGGTCATCCCGTGGGATCCGCGCCATCGCGGCTCCGAACCCGTGAGCCCTGTGTTGTCGGCAGACCGCAGGGACGATCGCCCCGTCAAGGTCTGGCGGCTGTGGATCTCAATTCCTTCAGACCCTGCGCCAGCGCCTGCTGGTAGATCCAGAGATCCCCCGAGTACGCGACCGCGCGGAAGCCCCGTCGCAGCCACTCCTTCCCGACATCCACGCTCCCGGCCATGATCCCCGCCGCCTTTCCCTGCGACGCGCACGCGGCGAGCACCCGGTCGACCGCCTGCTGGAAGCGCGGATCGTCGAACTGCGCCGGAATCCGGAGCGATTGGGTCAAGTCGAAGTGGCCGATCCAGAGGCAGTCGATGCCCGGCGTCGCCGCGATCGCCTCGGCGTTCTCGACGCCCTTGACGGTCTCGATCTGCGCGATCAGCATCCCCTCGGCGTTCGCGCTCGCCATGGTCGCCGAGACCTCGCCGCCCCGGTAGTCGTCGTGCGCCACGCCGAACGCGGCCCCGCGTCCTCCCTCCGGAAAGTATTTTGACGAGCGGACGATGAGTTGCGCCTGCTCCGCGTCCTCGACCATCGGCACCATCAACCCCATCGCGCCCACGTCAAGCGGGCGGGAGAGCAGGTGGTATTGGGTCGCGGGCACGCGGACCATCGGAATCGTCTCGGCCGCGCGCGTCGTCGCGATCAGCATCCTGATCGTCTCGATGCTCCAGCCGGTGTGCTCCATGTCGAAGATGACGAACTCCGCGCCGGCCTCGCTGGCGATCCGCCCGATCCCCGTGCTGTTGAACTCGAAGACCATCGTGCCGATCGATGCCCCGCCGGCGGCCAGCGCGGCCTTGACGTGGTTTCCCCTCACTGCCCGTCCCTCCCTGAGCGAAAGCGCGCCAGCTTCTCCTGAAACCGCGGCGTGTCGACCACATCCTTGTTCACGACATAGGTGGGCACGTTTCCCGCCGCGATCGCGAGCATGCTCTGCATCGCGCTCTGCCCGGTGATGGTCGCCCACTCGTCGGTCCAGCAAAGCGCGTGGGGCGTCACGATCACGTTGTCCAGCTGAAGCAGGGGCTCGTTCGGGTCGATCGGCTCCTCCTCGAAGACGTCCAGCCCGGCCCCGCGGATGCGCCGCGACGACAACGCGTCGTAGAGCGCCTTCTGGTCGACGATCGGGCCCCGCGCGGTGTTGATCAGGAAGGCCGTCGGCTTCATCCGCCCAAGGCGTTCGGCATCGATCAGGTGCCGGGTCTCGGCGTTGAGCGCGCAGAGGATGACGACGAAGTCGGCCGCGGCGAGGAGCGCATCCAGATCGACCAACGGCACTCCCAGAGCCTCCGCCTTCGCCGGTTCGAGGTAGGGGTCGTGCGCGATCGGCCGCACCCCGAACGGCGCGAGGAGCCGGACCACCTCGCCGCCGATGTTGCCCAGACCGACGAAACCGATCGTCTTGCCTTGGAGCCCGTACCCCATCAGCGACAGCTTGTCCCGCCAGCCCGTCCCCGCCCGGGTCGCCCGGTCCTGGTCGAACATCCGGTGGCTGAGGGCCAGCACCAGCGTCACGACGGCCGACGCGACCGCCCGGCGCACGCCGTCCGGGGTGATCGTGACCGCGACGCCATGCTCGGTGCAGGCCGCCAGGTCGACGGTGTCGTAGCCGACCCCGTACCGCGCGATCACCGCGAGCCGGTCGGCCCCCGTGAGCGTCGCCGCGGTGATGCGCGGGGCGAGCACCGCGAGCGCGTCGTACCCCGCGATCTGCTCCGCCGTCAGTTCCCGGGTGTTCTCGGCCAGAAACTCATGAGTCACGCCCGGATGCGCGTCGAGCAGCCCCAGCCCGATGTCGCCCAGCCCGATGCTGCCATCGGCGTTGAGAAAATCGCGCGTGAGTCCGATCCTGAATGACGTCGCCATCGCTCCTCCACCTATCGAAACGAGATGCCGCCATCGAAGGAGAAATGGGCTCCGGTGGCGAATGCGGAATC
>JBPCRG010000065.1:0-3920 GCA_050997095.1 Thermomicrobiales bacterium
GAGCGGAGCGATTCGCGAATGAGCGTCTCCATATGGATAGGTTCTGCACCGACCATCTGCTTCGCCATGGCGTTCCACCGTACGATCGCATTTAACGCGGCGGTGAACCGCCCGATTTTGTGTGCATGCGTGCCGATGTTCAACGAAACGTTGAATGTACGCAATTGACGGTAATCGAACGACGAGCAGCGTTTGGATTATTTAAGCGCGTTCGGGCGGCACTTGTTCGCTCGGCGGCGGAGTCGCGATCGAGGTTCGCGGCTTTGGCGGGTCTCGTAGTCTATATGAGTTTCGAAGGAGCGGCCGGGAAACCGGAGTTTCCACCAGGGTCCTCGGATGCTAACGCCGTTTCCAAGATTGTGGAACGACTCTCCGAGTTCCGCCCCGAAATCGATCCGACTTGGGTTGAGGGTGATATTCCTCCAGTCCAAGCTCCACCGATCACCATGGGCTCAACTTCGTTTGGATGTCGGTTCCACGCGGCGCCCTTTACGAATGCATTGCCGGACACGCCGTTCTTTATATCAACAGGCTTCGAGGTGGGTTTCGGAATGCTCTCAATTCACCGGCCGGCCGGAGCGTGGCAGCAGGTAGTGGAAATCGTCGAGCGCAAGGATAGGGAGGGTACGGACGATCTCATAATCACCGTTGGCGGGCCCGACCGAGATGGCTATGCCTTTCCTTCCGAGGAGCTGGTGGCTGACCTCGCTCTCAGGTTCGCGGCACAGCCGCCCATTGCGCAGCATCTATCATCCG
Organism: Thermomicrobiales bacterium; assembly: GCA_050997095.1. Lineage (GTDB taxonomy): Bacteria > Chloroflexota > Chloroflexia > Thermomicrobiales > UBA6265 > JBPCRG01. The sequence continues at coordinate 757 of JBPCRG010000065.1, forward strand.
TTAGGCTACATTTTTGGACGACTGGTCGGATTGTTCAACTTATACCCGAGCGAGCGGAAATCGTAGAGCCGTTTTACCGCGGAGGATTGGTTCCTTCGCATTCTCAGTTTTCCCTCAACGAATTGACACTGACGTATCCAGACGACAACAATTAGGCTCCCAGCGTGACGGCCTCCAGTTCGGCACCAAGACAATTCGCGTTCTCGTTTACGCCAGAACAGGTGCTCGACAGGGAAGCCGCTCGTCAAAACCGCGGCTCGTCGAGCGCCACGTTGCGGGCGATCGTGAAGAGCCAGGCGCGGAACCGGTCGTCGCGGCAGCGCCCGATCGTCGCCAGCGCCTTCGCGAAGGTCTGCGCGGCCGCGTCCTCCGCCGCCTCGCGGTCTCCGAGGATGCGGAAGCAATACCAATGGACGCGCTCCGCATACCGCGCGTAGAGCGGCGCGAAGGCGTCGCGGTCGCCCTTCGCCCGCCCGACCTGCGCGGCCTCCTCCCGCAGCGGATCGTCCTCCGCCCAGCCCCGCGCCCCCAGATCCACCCGCAACGCATCGCACCCCATCCGCACCCCTCCGTCGTTCACGATGGAGAAGGCCTCATGCGCCAAAGCGTTACACCCCGCAGCCGCGCCCTCGGGTGGTATGTTTGCCGTCCCATCCTCTCCCACACGCAACCGATCGGGAGTGGAGCCGCCGCTAGAACGTGTCTTCAAACAGGCGATAGTCGGTTTCAACCGACTTATGATGACTGAGCCGGGTGCCCTCTGGGCGATTTCAACCCCGCGTGGGAGGGCAAGATCGCGTCCGTGAAGAGCCCGGAAGCCCTTTGAAGACACGCATAGCCCATACATATGGAAGGACCACCATGCAGACCCCACCGCCGCCCTGCACTCCGAATTCCGTCCTCGAAGGCGCCCAAACCGCCTGGGCCGGACTGGACGCGACGCTCGACCCGATCCCGGACGCCGTCCAGAGCGAGCCGGGCTGCGTCGGCGTCTGGTCGGTCAAGGACGTGGTCGCGCACATCGCCTTCTGGAACGAATGGGGGGTCGACGCCGCGGCCACCCTGCTCTCCGGCGTCGCCACCGACGAGGGCGACTGGCAGGCCCTCAACGACCGCGTCGCCGCCGAGCGCGCGCCCTGGTCCCCCGCCGCGGCGCGGGCGGCGCTGACCGCGTCGGAGCAGGCCGTCTCCGCTCTGGTCGCCGCGCTGCCCGCCGCCGGCGCCCACCTCCCCGCCGCGCTGGAGATGGTCTGGACACCTCCGACCGCCACTACCGCGACCACGTCCGCGAGATCGAGACGTGGTTCGCCGCCCGCGGAGCGTGAGGTCCAGATCGCGACCGCACATGCCGGCCGTCGATTCCGGGTTGACAAGCCTCCTCCCCCTGCCTACCATCCCTGAACTGTCTCTCATCCATCGGTGGGTGCTTGCGGCCGCGGGGCCGGAGCCGCGATCTGAGACGGACGACGAGGAGGAATCGATGTCGACAGGTTTGGCCGGATCCCGCCATGGGCGGCGGGTGACGGCGGTTGCGCGTGTGCTGTTCGCCACGGCGATGGTCGCGATGGGCGTGGCGGCGCCGCTCGGCGCCTCGGCTCAGGATGCCACTCCGGGCGCCAGCCCGGCGGCGAAATCGACGATCGCCGCGGGCATGACCTTTGGTCTGATCCAGAAGAGCGGCGACCAGCAGTATTTCATCGACGAGGCCAAGGGCTTCAAGGAGATCATCGAGAACGCCGGCGGCAAAGTGCTCGTCCAGGACGTCCAACTCGACGCCAACGCGGCCATCAGCGCGATGGACACCATGATCGGCGCCGGCGTCAAGGGCATCGCGATCGTCGTCCCCGATCAGAAGATCGGTCCGGCGGTGGTCGACAAGGCAAAGGCCGCCAAGATCCCCGTGATCGCCCTCGACGACGGGATCAAGGACAGCGCCGGCGCCGACGCGCCCTTCGCCGGTTTTGACGGCGCCGACATGGGCACCAAGGTCGGGCAGGAGGCCGCCAAGCTGTGGACCGCCTCCAAGTGGGGCTCCGACGGCGTCGGCGCGCTCAGCATCGAGAAGCAGGATCTGACGGTCTGCATGGACCGGACCAACGCCTCCCGCAAGCAGTTGACCGACGTTGGATTCACCGCGGACCACATCCTCGCGGTTCCGTACGACGGCACCTCGCCCAAGGCGAACGACGCCGCCGCCACGATCATCACCGCCCACCCGGAGTACACCAAGTGGATCGTCTTCGCCTGCAATGACGAAGGCGTCCAGGGCGGCGTCCGCGCGCTCGAAGCGGCCGGCATCACCGCCGACAACACCATCGGCGTCGGCCTCGGCGCCTACCTCGCCTGCCCCGAGTGGAAGTCCGGCAACCCGACCGGCTTCAAGGCCTCCCTCTACATCAGCGGCATCGACGTCGGCCACTCCGGCGCCCAGGCCCTGCTCGACCAAGCCACCAAAGGCACCCCGCTCCCGGTGAAGTCCATCGCTAAAACGACGATGACCGACCCCACCAACTACACCCAATCCGGAGTCACCTGCTAAAACGCACCCAGGCGCGACAACCTGAGTGGAGAGAGCGGTTGGAAACAACCGCTCTCTCCTTGCGGTGACGTGACCCGTCGGTCCCCTCGACCGGCAGTCCAGGAGCCGCCCGAAGGCAGCACCACACCGTCATTCCGAGCGGAGCCCGCAGGCGGAGTCGAGGAATCTCTTCGAGCGAAGCGAGAACCGTCGTCGTCAGGGAAACGGCCAATGTGCGATGCGTTCGTCTACATCATGGCGAACCGGTCCCGGACGCTCTATATCGGCGTCACCTCCGACCTTGAGCGACGCGTCGCCGAGCATAAGGCGAAGACGTCCGCGACGAGCTCCACCCACCGTTACAACATCACGATGCTGATCTGGATCGAACAATCCGGCCGCATCACAGACGCGATCTCCCGCGAGAAGCAGCTCAAGAACTGGACCCGCGCGAAGAAGGTCGCGCTGATCGAGGCGCAGAATCCGGCATGGCTCGACCTAAGCTCGGACTGGTGGTGAACAAGCAGGGACCGACGTTTTCGCTTCGCTCAAAGAGATTCCTCGACTCCGCCTGCGGGCTCCGCTCGGAATGACGGTAAAACAACCGTCATTCCCAGCCAGGTCTAGGGACCTCTCGAAGCGAAGC
>JBPCRG010000093.1:0-4799 GCA_050997095.1 Thermomicrobiales bacterium
TCACCGTCAGCCGGATCAAGGCCTACATCGACCAGTGCGCCTATTTCGACGGCAAGACCGTGCTGCTGGTGATCGGCGAGTATTTCTGGGACGGCGAGGTCTTCCCGCGCGCGGCGATCTGGACGATGGCGAAGGAGCGCTGCCAGGAGGTCTCGGACTACGCGGCGACGAAGAACCTGGAGATCGTGCTGGAGCTCGAGCCCTTCAGCGAGGCGCTGGTCGGCACGGTCGACACCCTCGTCCAGTTCGTGCGGGACGTCGACCGCCCCAACTTCCGCGCCAACGCCGACATCTCGCATCTCGACCTCGCCGGCGCCTCGGTCGCGGACGTGGCGAAGATGACCGGCCTGATCGGCCACATCCATCTCTCCGACTGCGACGGGAAGACCCACGGCGACCTGCCGGCCGGTCTCGGCGGGACGCCGATCAAGGAGTACCTGCAGGCCATCGTCGACACCGGCTACGAGGGGACCGTCTCGATCGAGCTCGAGTATTCGCCCGACCCCGCCAAGATCGTCGAATGGGCCACCCAGGCCTACATCAACACCGCCGCGATCATGAGCGAGATCGGGGTTCGGCCGGAGGCTTGACAGCCGTGGAGGAGTGGCGATAATTCGGCGATCAACCGGCAGGCACCACGTCGCGGGGACGGACGGATGCGGACACGGGCTGCAGCATGCCCAGGCTCGCCCGACCTGTGGATCCGTGTGCGGCGGCGCGATGGATAGCGGAACCGGTTGCGCACGACGCCGCGGGATCGGGATCGACGGGCGGAGTCCGGGCATGGGCCCGGACGGTGGACTCGGCAAATGGAGGGACCTGCAATGTCGCAGAACGACCAGAAGCACCAGATCGGCGCCGCGGGGGCGGCGGGCTACCGCACGAACCGTCGGCGCCTGCTCAAGGGCGCGGCCGTCGCCGCCGGCGCGGCGATGATCCCCTCGGTCGTCCGGCCGGGACACTTCGTCGCCGCCGAGACGACGCTGAACATCCTCGCGCCGCAGTGGCCGCAGGGCCCGAAGGAGCAGGCGCTCGCCGCGGAGTGGGCCAAGACGAGCGGGATCGGCGTCAAGTTCGAGGCCGTCAACTACGCCAGCCTCGAGCAGCGGATCAAGCTGCTGGTCGAAAGCAAGAGCGCCGACTACGACGTCTACGACTACGACAGCCGTTGGATCGGCGGGTTCGTCGAGGCCGGCGTCTTCGAGCGGCTCGACACGCCCGAATACCTCGGCAAGACGGGCTCCGCGGTCAAGCTGACCGATTTCTTCCCCGAGATCACCGGCCGCCTGGTGCAGTACCCGGACGGTGAGTCGGCCCTCGCCGCCGGCAAACCAAACCCGAACCCCGTCTACGGCCTGCCCTGGTCGCTCAACGCCGAGGCGCTCTGGTACCGCAAGGATCTGATGGACGCCGCCCCCGACACGTGGGACGCCCTCCGCGCCAAGGCGAAGGAGCTGACCAAAGACGGCATGTACGGATATGCCGTGCAGGGCGGCCGCGACGCGGACTGGATCATCTCCGAGACCAACCCGATCAGGTGGGCCAACGGCGGCGAGATCTGGGACTCGGCCAAGTATCAGGCCGAGGGCATCCTGAACAGCGCCGGCAACGTGGCCTCACTGCAGATGCTCGTCGACATGGTCAACACCGACAAGAGCATCGACCCGGCCAGCGCCAACTGGACGATCAACGAGCGCCTCGGCGCGCTGCTGACGGGCAAGGCGGCGATGTGCCTCAACTGGGCGCCGCTCTTCGGCGGCGTCGCGGACGACCCGAAGGCGTCGCAGGTGGTCGGCAAGATCGGGCTCGCGCCCTCGCCGAAGGGCTCCGTCCGCCGCGCGGCGATGATCGGCTGCCAGGGCACCGCGATCAACTCCGCCTCCGCCCACAAGGCCGAGGCGTGGACCTACCTCCAGTGGTGGCAGTCCAAGGAGACCCAGGCCGCGATGATGGCGGACGCGCCCTCCGGCTTCCTCTCCGCGCGCCAGGATCTGCGCGACAGCGCGCAGTTCGAGTTCCAGAAGGTCTTCCTGACCATGATCCCGGACATGCGCGACATGTGGAACATCGTCGAGTACGCCCAGCTCCTGCAGATCCTGCAGACGGAGCTGAGCCTCGCCTACGTCGGCAAGAAGAGCGCGAAGGACGCTCTCGACAACGCCGCGATCGCGCAGCAGGCCGTCCTCGACGGCAGCCCGCGCAAGCCGAAGGCGTAGGCGGACGGCCCCCCAACCCCCAACCCCTTCCCCCCGACCGTCGGGGAGAAGGGGAGCAGGCACTGGATTCTTGGGCAACGCCTTTCAGGGCGTGTCTTCCAAATGGCTTTCGGGCTCCTCTCGCGCAATCGAGCCCTCCCGCGCGGGGTTGAAATCGCCCGGAGGGCACCCGGCTGAGTCGGGATACGTCGGTTGAAACCGCCCGTCGCCAGTCGTCGAGGACCGAATCCATGGGTCAACCGCCTATGTGAAGACACGCCCTAGCCGTGGCAGCAGTCGAGGGTACGATTCGGGCCGATGGCGAGGGCGTCGACGCGGAGGAGTCAGCCGGTTTCAACCGGCTTATGTGATCGAGCCCTGGACTTCAGTCCGGGGCGGCGCGGAGGTCCCGCACGGGATTGGCATCGACCGACCCCGACCAGCTGCCGCGTCTGTTCAGGCGCCGAGGCAATCAATGGCAGTCGCCCCGAGCACGATGACAACCGAGCGCGGCGCGGAGCCCGGCGACCGCTCGCGGTTCGACGGGCAGATCAAGGCGTTCCCGTGGCTGCTGATCCTGCCGACGATCCTGCTGCTCTTCGCGCTGACGATCTTTCCGCTCCTCTTCTCGCTCTTCATCAGCTTGAACAACTACTCGCTCGGCGCCCCGCGCGAATGGATCTGGTTCCACAACTACGGGGTGCTCTTCCACGATCCCTCCTTCTGGCGCAAAACCTGGTTCACGCTCCAGATCACCTTCTTCGCGGTCGCGATCGAGCTCCTGCTCGGACTCGCCTGCGCGCTCGTCCTGAACAAGCGGCTGCCGGGGATGGGCGTGCTCCGGATGATCGTCTACATCCCGATGATGATCTCGCCGCTGGTGGTCGCGTTCTTCTGGCGGATCATGCTCGACGGCTCGTTCGGGATCTTCACCTACTTCGCCGAATCGCTCGGCTTCGGCAAGCGGCAGTGGACGATCGACACCACGCTCGCGAAGGCCTCGATCGTCGCGACCGACGTCTGGCAGTGGACGCCGTTCGTGATCCTGCTGATGCTGGCCGGGCTCCAATCGGTGCCGGGGCAGCTCTACGAGGCGGCCGAGCTCGACCGCGCGTCGCGCTGGATGACGTTCCGCCAGATCACGCTGCCGCATCTGCAGACGCCGATCATGCTGGCGCTGCTCTTCCGCACGATCGACACCTTCAAGCTCTTCGACTCCGTCTACATCATCACCCAGGGCGGCCCCGGCGACCTCACCGAGTCGCTCTCGCTCAGCGCCTACAACATCGGGTTCGAGCAGTCGCGGATCGGCATGGGCGCCGCCATCTCCTGGTTCATCGTGATCGTGATCAACATCTTGGCGACGCTCCTCCTCTGGGGCTTGACCCGGCAGAAGCGGCGCTCGGCGGACGTCCTCGCCGGCGAGACGGCATAGGGCGTCGCGGATCGATTTCCCGGAACGACGACGGGATCCTTCGCGGCGCCTCAGGATGACTGCCGAGGAAGGCGGCGCTCCAAGTGCCATTCCGACGCGAGTGTCATTCTGACGAAGGAAAGAATCCCGTCGTTGTCGTGAGAAACCCGATGGACCGCGATCGAGAGCGCAGAAGGGCGGAGAGGCACGGAATGGCGACGATGTCGGCGGGAGCGGGAACGACGGGACGGCGCGGCTGGCGGAAGGCGCTGTGGTATGCGCCTGCGCTGCTGATCACGGCGCTCTTCGCGTTCCCGCTGGTCTGGATCCTGATGATGGCGTTCAAACCGGCGCTGATCATCCAGGACTACCCGCCGAAGTTCCTCTTCTCGCCCACGCTGGAGAACTACCGGCGCGTCGTCGACTCGAGTTTCCCGGCCGCGATGCGCAACAGCCTGATCGTCGCCGTGCTCAGCGCGGCGGGCTCGGTGGCGCTGGCGACGCTGACCGCCTACGGCCTCTCGCGGCACAGCTTCCGGAAAAAGGACAACCTGCTCTTCCGGATCCTGTCGCTGCGGATGCTGCCCGCGATCGCGGTGATCGTGCCCTATTCGCGGATGGTCGGCTGGTTCCACCTTCAGGATTCGCACCTGGCCTTGATCCTGGTCTACGCGATCTTCAACATCTCCTTTTCGGTCTGGCTGCTCAAGGGCTTCTTCGACGAGATCCCGAAGGAGATGGAGGAGGCCGCCAAGATGGACGGCTACGGCCCCTGGAAGGTCTTCCTGAAGGTGGCGCTGCCGCTCGTGATTCCCGGCATCGCGACCGCGCTGGTCTTCAGCATGATCCAGAGCATCAACGAGTTCCTGCTTGCCTTCGTGCTCACCCAGCGCAACGCCGTGACCGCGCCGGTCGCCCTGACCAACGTCTTCATCACCACCTTCGGCGTCAACTGGGGCGGTCTCAGCGCCGCGTCGAGCGTCCTCGTCCTGCCCGTCGTCGTCTTCGCGATCCTCGTCCGCCGCCACCTGATCCGCGGGATGAGTTTTGGGCAGCTGGAATGAGGGGGTCGGGGGTCAGGGATCAGGGACGGACCGCTGAACTCACGTCTCCGACCCCCGACCCCTGATCCCTGACCCCTCCGAAGGAATCCAATGGACGCACTCACGCTCAGCAAACGGAATCTGACC
>JBPCRG010000150.1:0-2777 GCA_050997095.1 Thermomicrobiales bacterium
GCCCAAGACGCCCAAGCCGTTCATGACGAAGCCCGAGGCCGCGCGGGCCTTGGGGGTGTCGCTGTGGTCGATCGACCGCGGCGTGAAGTCCGGGCGGCTGCCCAGCGTCCGGATCGCGTCGCGCGTCCTGATCCCGGCGGCGGCGGTGCAGGCGCTGATCGCGGTCGGCGTCGCCTCGGTGCAGCAGACGCCGACGTTCCTGGCGGGAGGGTCGAGACGGATGAAATGAGCCGAGCGGCGACGATCCCAGACCATTGTTTACTTGTCGCGCGAACGAGCGCAATCGAACTGGAGCACCGCGACATGAGACCAACGAACACGAAAAAGCCGCCGCCCGGCGGATGAAGCCGGGGGCGGCGGAACGCGGAACGGAAATCGACCGATGCAGTCTACCAGATCCGCCGTCGAAACGAAGCCGCCCGAGCGGTTCAGCCGCACAAAGCCCCCCGTTCCACGCAAAAGCCATATCTACGACGACGCCTGGGCCGACTTCCGCCGGTGCGACAGCCTGGTGCTCGCCTCGGCCATCGAGTCGCTGCGCTTCTGCGTCGCCGACCCGATCGACCCCGTCGATGAATTCATCCAGTCCGAACGGCTCCGGGCGGCACGGGATGTGGAGGCGGTGCGCTCGCGGGCCTTCGCCGCCGGTCGGGACGTCCCGGACCCGCACGCGCCGGACCAGCAACCGTGGAGCGACCTGGCCGCCCGGCTGAAGTCCCTGCCGTTGATGCGGGACGTCTACGAAACAAGCGGCCTCAGCGTCGCGCAGGAGGGAAGAACGGAGCTGCACGGCCGGTGCCCCGGCTGCGGCGGGGCAAACCGCTTCGTGATCTTCCTGGGGCCGCACGAGCGGTTCTGGTGCCGCCAGTGCACGGCGGGCGGCGACGTGATCGCGCTGACGATGACTGTGCTGGGCGCAACGTTCCGCGAGGCCGTCGCGCACCTGGCCGCCCGCGCGGGACTCGCGCTGCCGCCGGGCCGCGCCGTCCCGGAACGTTCGCAGACGGCGAGCCGGTTCCTGCCGGTGCGGACGGGAGGCGGTCGCCGTGGTGGCTGAGCCGATCGACCTCGACGAGGCGCGGCGGGCGCGGTCGGAGCCGCCGGTTTGGAGCCACGACGACTTCCTGCGCGCGGCGTTCCCGGTCCCGCGCGCGCTGATCACGGGCATCCTGGACGAAGGGTCGCTCAACAGCTGGAGCAGGCCGGGCGGGGTCGGGAAGTCCCTGGTCGCGCTGGACGCGGCGCGCTCCATCGCCGGGCACCAGAAGTTCCTTGACGAGTTCACGACCGAACCGGGGCCGGTCCTGCTCATCGACCAGGAGTCCTCGCCCACGATGTTGCAACGGCGGTTGCTCGCGATGCAGCAGGCGCGGTCGATCCCGGAGCGCGCGCCGTTCCACATCGTGACGCCGCCGGACCGCATCCTGCTCGACGGGGAGGCGGGATGCGAGCAGATCGACGCGTACCTGCGGATGTTCAATCCCGTGCTGCTGATCCTCGACTCGCTGACCCGGTGCCACCGGGCCGACGAGAACGACGCGGGCGCGATGGCGGACCTCGGCGCGATCCTGCGGCGGATGGCGCTCGACCACAACGTCGCGATCGTCCTGATCGACCATACGCGCAAGCCCGGCGTGGTCAACGATCCGGGGTCCCGGCTCAGGGGCTCCACGGAGAAGCGGAACATGCTCGATACCGCGCTGGACTTCCAAGCGCCCAAGCCCGATGAGCCGCTGGTCGTGACGATGACCAAGCGCCGGTGGGCCGAGCCCGTCGCGCCGTTCGCGGTCCGGATCGTCGGCGGCGACCAAGGCTTGCAGGTGGTCCACGACGGCGCGGCGACCTGCACCGCGATCGACGCCGGGAACGCGGTCCTCAACGCGGTGAAGACGCTCATCACGGAGAAGGGCCCGGACGCAGCCGACGTCAAGGGCGTGATGGCGCTGGCGGGCGTCGGAGAAAGCGCGGCGCGGCTCCATCTGGAGCGGTACGTCAAGGCGGACATCCTCACCAAGCGCACGGTTCCCTCCGGCGGTGGCCGTCCCCGGACGGTCTACGGCATGGAGGGCCTCGATGCCTGAGCGACGCGCCGGGGACTTTCCTCGGACTTTCCTTGCACGTAAAAAGTCCAAGCAAAGGGGTAAGGGGGACTTTCCTTTCCTCGACCCCCGTAGGGGGGAGGGAAAGGAAAGTAAACCCCTCGGCGGAAACCCCACCTTCGTCCGCTCGCCCGGATCGTCTGACCTCAGCGTCCGGCGCGGCGAGATCGAACCCGTCCTTCCGCCCGGATCGGTCCATCGCCGCATCCGGCGCGCCGCCGAAACGTCCGACGCCGCCCGCGCCGCCGGTCTCGGAACGTTCGGAGACAGAGGCGCGGCATGGGCACGTTGACCGTTGCCGCCGACCTGGACGACGACATCGAGGCCGCGTTCGCCGTCTGCGAGGCGTGCGGCGTGCCACTGAGGACCGGCGGCGATTCACGTGCGGCGACTGCGGCCCGTAGGACGGGCGCGCCGCCTGAGCCGACGCGCGGCTGCTCGTTGGACCGAGGGGTTTTCCAAGCACCACGAATGGTCGGGCAACGGAAGGAAACGGGGCCGCACTTGGGTCTTACGGCCGCCGGCACTATGCGAGTTCATAGAAGTCCGGAAGCGTTCATGCAACAGAAGTGCGCAAGGAGATTCGCATGGCCTCGAACTGGAGCGCAAACACCACTTGGGAGGTTGTCTGCAAGCGGGCGGCCGGCCGGAAGGCCTACAACTGGGCAAGAGGGAATG
>JBPCRG010000299.1:0-4730 GCA_050997095.1 Thermomicrobiales bacterium
ACACCGACGTCGTCGGCGAGGCGGCGAACGGCAAAGTGGCCATCGCTCAGGCGGCGGCCCTGCAGCCCGACGTCGTCCTGATGGATATCAAGATGCCCGATATGAACGGGATCGAGGCAACCCGAGAGATCGTCCACACCTCTCCGCACGTCGGCGTGCTGGTTGTCACGATGTACGAGGACGACGACTTCGTCTTCTCCGCGATGCGCGCCGGCGCGCGCGGCTATGTGCTCAAGGGCGCCAACCAGTCCGAGATGCTGCGCGCGATCCGAGCGGTCGCCAATGGAGAGGTGATCTTCGGTCCGGCCATCGCCCAGCGCATCATCGGCTTCCTCTCCGCGCCCCATCCCGCCGTTCCGGCGCGTGTGTTTCCCGAACTGACCGAGCGCGAAACGGAGGTGCTGTCGTTGATCGCCCGGGGCCGCACCAATGAGGAGATCGCCGAGCATCTCTTTTTGAGTTTGAAGACCGTGCGCAACCACGTCTCGAACATCTACAGCAAGCTCCAAGTCGCCGACCGCGCCCAAGCCGTCATCCGCGCGCGGGAGGCTGGTCTTGGCGGCGGACGGGAGCGCCGTCAGTAGACGACCGCTCAACGCTCGGATGGTCACTGGCACACAAACGGCCGAGCCTGTTGAAAATGGTCGGCGTGTTTTGAATCGCGGAATCGAGCGGGACGAGTTTGATATCCACGCGCTTTTTGACCACCGATAAGGTCTGGGGCCGCTCTGAACCGTTTAGGTGCACAGGGACATTTTCGACCGCCCAGCCGACATTGCTCGGCGACATCCGGGGACAGCTCGGCGTTGCAAGCATCAAGGCGCGCCGGCAGATATCTCAGCGAACCTCGCGGACCCCGCTCCCATGGAGCCGCGGCCTGGGGCGTCGTGCCGTTGCTGGCTTGTCGATGGCGATTCGTTGTGATCCTGCCAAGCATCGCCTGGAGCAGCGTGCATGGCAAGCGAACTTCCCACCACGTTCTGGGCGCGATCAAAGCGAGTTCGCCGAGCGCGGACATGACTGATGGGGCGGGGCGTCGAGCCTTCCGGAGGCGATCTCGACGTGGAGCCGCGTCCGAACGGGGGCGCTCCAGACCACGCCAGAGCCGCCTCGCTGGTCTCCTCGCCCCATCCCGACGCCCCGTCAGCAGGTGACCGCAATCATCCCCCGCATGCCGGAGAGCACGTGCGGGATGCAAAAGTAGCGGTACACGCCCGGAACCGTGAACGCGTGCGAAAAGGTCTGGCCCGGCTGGAGCAGGCCGGAGCTCCACGGCGCGGCTCCGGGTGGCAGCAGCGCGTACTCCGGGTGGGAGGCCGCGACCGGGTTCTGGGCCGGATCGTCGGTGGTGGTGTGCGGAATCGTGCCATCGTTCAGCCAGGTCACCGTGTCGCCGGCCCGGATTGTCAGCTCAGCGGGCTCGAACCGGATCTTCGCCGTCATCCGGACCATTGCGGCTGGCGTAGGCGAGGCATTCGATCGCGTCGCGGTTGGGCTTGCGGCGGCCGGTGACGCGCACGAGACCGGCGTTCCGGTCGGCGTCGCCACGGGCGTGCCGCTCTCGGCCCACGCGATTTGATCGAGCTCGAAATGGCCGAGCGCGACCGCCGCAGGGCCAAGGGCGGGAGCCGCCAAGCCAAGGCGCAGCAGCCGGCGGCGGTTCCGGCGAACGGCGAGCAGCCGCTCGGGCGTGGAATCATCAAGACCCATGGTCGTTTTCTCCAACCGGTGGTCGATTCAGGACGATGCTGAGACGCTCAAGAGCCACGCGGACCGGGCGATCCGGATCCGGATCGCCCCGTTTCGCAACTCCCGGGGAGTTAGCCCCTCACGTTCACCGTGAATTCGACATGACCGAACTTCTCAAACATGGTGTGGTCGTTCTGGACCGGCTCAATCCAGATCGTGTGCTTGCCCGGCCCCCAGGCCGAGAGATCGAGCGCGAAGGAATCGGACCCCGGCATCAGGACCATCCCCGCCATCGACATCATCGCCATCTGACCGCCCGCCATGGGCGTGCCCGTCATGCCGGCGTCCGGCGTGCTCATTGCGCCCATGCCCATCATCGGGGTGTCGACGAAGACATGATAGTGGCCGTATCCAGGCACGTTCGGTTTGCCCTCCAGGTTCGCCGAGGGTGTGAAATTGACCGCCTTGACCGTCACCGTGAACTTCGAGGAAACCATGGAACCGTCGCTCGGGCTGACCAGCGTGAGGCCGGGCTCGCCTTGGTCGTTGGCGGCCGGCAGCGGCTTCGGCTTGGCCGGCTGGTAGTCGAAGGCCACCATCTGCGTCGTCTCCATCAGGCCTATATGGGTGTTGGAGGCGAGCGCGACGAGGAGGGTGTGCTTGCCGGGAGTCAGCCCGTCGCCGGGAATGGAGAACGCATTCGATCCATAAAAGCCGGTCAGCGTGGCCATCGTGCCCGTGTCGAGCATGACGTGGATATGGCCGACGCCGTCTTTGTCCGGACGACCGGCCTGCGAGCTGTCAAGCGTAAAGTTGCTGATCTTGACCTGCACGTCGATCGCGTCCGAAGTGATCGTGCTGTTCGCGGCGGGAGAGAGAATCTCCAGGGACGGCTTTCCCGCGGCCAGCGCGCCGCTGGCGACCGATCCGGCCGCACCTCCCGCGAGCACGACCGCGGCAACTGCGGTACGGGTGAGCAAGCTTCGTCGCGTCAAGGGACTCGTCGGCATCGTCTGCATCCTTTCCTGTTCGTCGCGCCCATCCGATCGCGGTCGTCTCGGAGGGGACGACCGGGGGCGGCCACCCGACAGTAGCAGCCCGCTCGCGCCTGAGCCGTAAGCGGGCTTACGGCAATGAGAAGCAGTCTCAATGGTGCGGGAAGCGGACTCAGCCGCCCAACTCACCGACGGGATGCCGGTTGAATGAGGCGGAAACGCATTGGCGGCCTGCGCCTGAGCCGACGCCTATCCCTCCGCACGCGTCCGCAGCCCTGGGATATTCCGCAACTCGATCCGGCGCGGCTCGACCGAGACCAACCCCTCGCGTCGGAAGCGGCCGAGGATTTGGCTGACGGTTTCCCGATAGGTGCCCAACCGCTCGGCGAGCTCCTCATGGCTCAGCCCGGCGACGACGCCGTCTTCGTTCGCTTCGCGCAGAAGGAGCGCGGCCAAGCGGGCCGGAAGCGCGCGAAAGGCAAGCTCCTCCAGCGCCGCCTCGCGCTCCTGCAAGCGCCGGCCCATGTCGTCGAGAAACCGCAGGGCGACCTCGGGGTTGCGCCGGATCAGATCCTGCAGGTCGGAGCGGCTGAGGACGCACAGGAGGCACTCCTCGACGGCCTCCGCGTAGCAGCCGTACAAGCCCTGGCCGATCAGGCCCATCTCGCCGAAGATCGAATGCGGACCGAGGGACGCGACCACGAGCTTGCGTCCGTCCGCGGCCAAGCGGTAGAGGTCGACCTTGCCGCGCTTGAGGATGAAGACCACCTCGCCGCGCTCGTCCGGGGTGTGGAAGACCCGGCCCGGCGCGCAGGTGATCATCGTCGTGCTTTCCATCAGCCAGGTCTGCTCCGCCGCCGAGAGCGGCGCGAAGACCTCCATCTCCCGCAAGTGGCCGAGCTTGGCCGCCACCTCCGCGGAACTCGGCGCGACCCGCCCCCGGTCGCGGCCCGCGCGCTTGCCGCGGCGGATCAAGTCGGCGAGCTTGCGGGTCAACGAGGGCGGTCGCTCCATGCATGATTCCCTTCGCTCACGATGAGCCGCGGCGTTTGGCCGCATCCGGCGACGCCAGCCGGGCGAGCAGCCAGCCCGGATCCGGATTGCCGAGGCTGAGGACGCGGCCGTCGAGCAGATAGGTCGGCACGGCAAAGACCGCGTCGGGCCGCGCGACGCCCGGCTCGCTCAAGTCAACCACGCGCACGTCCACCCCGGGCAGCGCCGCCGCCCGCACGCGCTCCGCGACGGTTGCGGCCGTCCGGCAGCCGAGGCAGGCCGGCAGGACGAAGATCTCCAGAAGCTGGCTGCATGCCACCGATCGTCCCGTTTCGGTCATGCGTCCATCCGCCCACGCCGGACGGTCGTCGGCTCCATGGTGCCTGCGCTCCCCTGCGGTCGGCGTAAGCTCGCCTACGGGAATCCTGACCGCGAACTCTTTCGCGCGTCATGCTGGCGCGCGACCGCTTTTAGCCGATGACGATGAACACATCTGGGTCCTGATCAACGGCTATCGGCTGGGGGGCCGTTGGGTCCATGGCTCGCGACCGCGCCGCGTCTCCCCGGGATCAATGGTTCAGGAGCCGCCGGACCGGCCGAATCCGAGCGGCCTGGTCGCCGTCAGGAGCGCGTATCCAAGCTCGCCCTCGCCGATCGCATGGGCTGCCCGCTTCGCCAGCGTGCGCGCGCTGGTCAGGTCGAGCCTTGGCGCGCCCGCGGTCCGCGTTCGAACCAGCAGTTGGGCGGCGACGAGCCTCGTCTTGATCAGGTCAATCATCGCAAGGAGCGCGTCGTCATGGCGCTCGATCGCGATGGCGGTCAATCCAGCGGCTCGCAGCAGTTCCGCGTACCCCTCGGCGGATTGGGCGTCCGCGATGCACGCGGCCATCGCGAGCACGCTGTCAAGATCAACCGGCAAGGAGCCAGCACGCGTGACATCGCTTAGAGCGCCTATCAAAACCGTCACCGGAGGTGGTTCCAGCAGATGAGGGCGCAGCCCAAGGAGAGGAACGCCCTGTGGCTGTCGGCTCGGCGCTCGTAGCGGATCGTGAG
>JBPCRG010000218.1:0-4386 GCA_050997095.1 Thermomicrobiales bacterium
GATGGAGGAGAACCATGGCGGAGAGCGCCGAGGTGTTGAAAGAGCAGTTCCTGTTGGAGCCGGCGGTGGTCTTCCTCAATCACGGCTCGTTCGGGGCCTGTCCCAAACCCGTCTTCGCCGAATACCAGCGCTGGCAGCTCGAGATGGAGCGGCAGCCGGTCGAGTTCCTCCGGTGGCGGCTCCATCCGCTATTGGAGGAGTCGCGCAACACGCTCGGGTCGTATTTCAACGTGCCCGGCCGGGATCTCGTCCTGATCGACAACGCGACCTGGGGCGTGAACGTGATCGCCCGGTCGATGCGGTTCGAGCCGGGCGACGAGCTGCTGACCACCGACCACGAGTACGGCGCCTGCACGATGACCTGGGAGTGGCTGCTGGGCAAGGCCGGCGGCAGGGTGGTCCGGCACAAGGTTCCGTTGCCGGTGACGACGCCCGAGGCGTTCGTCGAGTCGTTCTGGACCTCGGTGACGCCGAGGACCAAAGTGATCTTCATGTCGCACATCACCTCGCCCACGGCCCTGATCTTTCCCGTGGCGGAGATCTGTCGGCGGGCGCGGGAGGCTGGCATCCTGACGGTCATCGACGGCGCGCACGTGCCCGGGCAGCTCCCGCTCGACCTCGCCGCGATCGGCGCGGACGCTTATGCCGGCAACTTGCACAAGTGGCTGTGCGCGCCGAAAGGGGCCGGGTTCCTGCACGTCCGCCCAGCGCACCACGAGTGGGTCGAGTCGCTGATCGTGAGCTGGGGCTGGGGGATCGGCGGCGACATCGTCGAGTCCACCTTCGTGCAGCGCAACGAGTGGCAGGGCACGCGAGACTACGCGGCCTATCTCAGCGTGCCCGCGGCGATCGAGTTTCAGGCCGCGCACGACTGGAGCGCGGTGCGCGCGCGCTGTCACGAGCTGGCATCGGCCACCCGGCGCGAAATCTCCAACCTCACCGACCTGCCGCCGATCTGCCCCGACGATCCAGCGTGGTTCGGCCAACTCGTGTCGTGTCCGATTCGGACGGCAGATCCTCTGAAACTGAAAACCCGCCTCTACGAGGAGTTCAATATCGAGGTTCCGACGGTGCAGTGGCAGGGACGGCAGTTCGTGCGCGTCTCAGTCCAGGGCTACAACACCGCCAATGACGGACGCAGACTTGTCGAGGCCCTGCAAAGGCTGGTGTGAGCGGAAACGCGATCCCCCCCATCTTCCCGCCCCCCGACGATTCGGGGAAGGGGGAGTGGCGCACCGAAATCGCGGCCGTCTCTTCAAGGTGAAATCCGTCGCAAGGACGCGAACCACGACGATCGGCGACAGTCGGTTTCAACCGATTTTTGATGACTGAGCGCGGGGTTTCAATCCCGCGCCGGGAGGCACGACCGCCTGCAGGAGGAACCCCGAGTCCATTTAGGGACACGCTCGGGCATTGGCTGGGAGGGTCGGGGGTCGCCTCAGCCGGCGGGCGCGACGGCCGGATCAGGCGTCGGCACGTCGGGAGGCCCCGCGCCGGCAGGCGGCACGTCGGGAGGAGGCCCTGCGTCGGTCGGCGCCGCATCGGCCGGAGCGGCGTCCGGTGCCGGCAGGAAGAAGTAGAGCGTGCCGGCGATCGTGGCGCCGTCGGGGACGATCAGCGTGAACCCGCCGTTGGCGGTGCAGCAGACGTAGCCGTCCAGCGCCGCGGTGTCGTACCCGTCCGGAATCGTCTTGATCAGCAGCTCGTACTGACCGGCGGCCAGTCCGGACCAGATCGCGCGCGATCTGGTCCGTTCGCTCGCCGCCCCGAGGGACAGCCTCCCGCCGTCCGGTTTGACCAGCGTCAGGTTGAATCCGCCGTCCGCAGGTTGGCAGGGGGTCAGATCCGCCGACTCGGGCCGGACGCCGGCGGGACAGATGGCGACCGTGACGTCGATCACCGCATTGCCTGCGGCGACCGCGGTCGGGGTGGGCGTCTTCTTCGTCGGTTTCGGCGTCGCCGCCGCGGGCGTCGGGTTCGCCGTCTCGGTCGGCTTGGGCGATGCCGTGGCCGTTGCCTTGGGGATCGCGACCGAGCCGCCGCCGATCGAGGCGCCGATCACCGTGGCGAGGAAGCTGGTGGGTTTGCCGGTGCGGCCGCGAACGGTGAGGTTGCCGCCGAACGACCCTGCCCGACCGGCGTCGAGCCGCGTCGGGGCGGCGCCGGTCTTGTCGGACGTCACCTCGATGCTGCCTGCCGTGGCGACGACCATCACCGGGTATTGGGTGGCCGCGATCGACGACGTCTCGTTCTTGGCGAGAACGTCGCGAAGCAGGTCGACGTCGTAGTCGCCTTCCGCCATCTTGAAGCCTTTGCCGCTCCACACGACCTTGCCGCCTTCGACCCTCTTGATACCCGCGCTCGCCGCGAGCTCCAAGGTGTAGACCGAGGCGGGATTGCCGTCCAGGCTGGCCCAGGTCTGGTTCGAGCCGCCCGGCACGAATTCGGCTTCGCCGGGGGCGAGCCGGAAGCGGAGCTTGGTGTCCTGATCGGTGACGAAGACGGCCGTGCCGATCGGGGCGAGGAAGCCGACCGCGCCGGCAAGCCTGTCCGACGGCCGCGCGTCGCGGCGGACCGGCACGTCGCGCTCCACGAGGCGCCAGGCCACGCGCGCGTCCGGCGGCGCGGTCATCCCCTGCGAGATCACCTGACCCGTGCCCTGCGCGGGCGACGGGCCGGTCAAGTCCGGGGTGGCCGCGAGCGCGAACGAGCTTCCGACGATGAGGACCGTGGTGGCCACGGCCAGCGCGGCGGTCCGCAGCCGCCATCGAGCGATGATCGTCATGACATAACCTCCCGGCCCCTCGGTCCGCGGGCGCGTTCCGCCACGGTCAAGAGAACGGAGATCGGGCCGACCCGCGGCCCGCACATTGATTGTCCAAGCGTCGAAAGCGCCCATGCCGACCATCGAGATCGGCGGTCTGGTCGGGAGACGCGTCTTCGAGTTCGCCTAACCATGCCCCAGTCGGGTGCCATTCTGCCACCGGACGGCATGCGGGGCGGGAAGATCCCAGACGGTCCGCGGCGCCCCGCCCCCGTGATTCCGAGCGGAGCCCGCAGGCGGAGTCGCGGGGTCCAGGAATCCCTTCGACCGCAGGGAGAGCCGTCGTCGGTACCCGCGGTGACCAACGGCAGCGCACAGACCACGGAGCGCCGCGCTTCCCAGGCACTCAGAGGGATCAGGGCCAAACGCGTCGCGTCACGACCCCGCGACCCGCCTGGCCTTCCCGAAATCCTTCTCAAATGCCGTGCGCAGTCGGGCCAATCCCGCCGGTTCGACGATCACGATCCCCAGTTCCCGGTTCAGCCCCAGCGACGTCCTCGTCAGATTCTGCGATCCGACGAACGCGCGCGCGCCGTCGACAAGGATCATCTTCGCGTGGACATACGGACTCGTCTGCGTGCGGACCTCGACTCCGGCCTTCACCAGCGAGACCAGCGTCGCGGTGTTGTCGGCCTCCTTCGTCGGCGGCGTGACGATCCGCACGCGCACGCCGCGCCCGGCCGCGGCTTCGAGCGCCTTCACCATCTTCGTGTCGCGCACGACCTCCGCGAAGAGGTCGATCGACGTCGTCGCGCCGTCGATCAGCCGGGCCGAATTGACTCGGCTGGTGGTCGGGCTGAGCACGAGCCGCCGCAGCGTCGGGTCGCCCTGCCCGTCCCAGTCGGCGGCGAAGACGGCCATGGCCTCCGCGACGTCCGACGCGTTGGTGGTCGTGACCGCGGCCTCCCGGTTCTTGGTCAGACCGGAATAGGTCAGGTTCAAGTTCATGATGAGCGCGACCCGGTCGTCGACCACGATGCACTTGATGTGGCTGAAGTCGAAGCGCGCCTGCGCCCAGCGGACCTCCACCCCAAGCCGCTCGAGGTCCCGCCGGGACTTGGCGGCGTCCCCTCCGCCGAACGGATGCTGCTCCAGAATCACCCGCACGCGCACGCCCCGCCGCTCCGCCCGGAGCAGCGCGTCCATCGCCTTCTGGTCCGAGAAGAGATAGACCTCGATGTCGATCGTGCGCCGCGCCGCGTCGAGTTCCGCGACGATCAGTCCGGGGCCGTCGTCTGGCTCGAGAATGACGCCGACCACTCCCCCGTCGGCGTCGGGAGCGCTCGACGACGTCGGCACGGCGGGAAAACGCGGCTGGACTCCGCTTCCCAGATAGTGGAACGCGACGAGCGAGCCCGTCGCGAGCAGCAGCGCGACCGCGATCCCGAAGTAGAGCCGCCTCAACCGGGGCAGCCTCTTCCCCGGCGAAACTTGTAAGAGCGCCTATCAAAACCGTCACCGGAGGTGGTTCCAGCAGATGAGGGCGCAGCCCAAGGAGAGGAACGCCCTGTGGCTGTCGGCTCGGCGCTCGTAGCGGATCGTGAGCCGGCGCATCCGGCCGA
>JBPCRG010000236.1:0-5988 GCA_050997095.1 Thermomicrobiales bacterium
CTTCCGCGCCGGACCAGCCGTCGCAGCCCGCCTCCGCCCAGATGTCGAAGTCCTCCAGCATCGCACGGATCGCGATCTGGCCGTTGATCGCGGAGCTGCCGCCCATTCCCCGCCCGCGCCAGTAGAGGCGGGGCTCCTGGGCGGCGCTGCGCCGGGCGCGAAGCCCGTCGTACCGGAAGCGGCTCAGTTCCGGCAACCCGATGATGCCGAACGGATTCGGCGCGCGCATCTCGTCCGGCTGCTCGGCGGAGCGGTAGTCCGGCCCCGCCTCCAGCAGCAGCACGGTCGTGTCCGGATCCTCGGAGAGCCGCGCCGCCAGGGCCGCCCCGCTCGACCCCGCCCCGACGATGATGTAGTCATACCGCATCATTGCCCCCGCGCGCGAGATCGAAATGGCCGGACGCCGGCTATCTTCGGTTCAACGAACCCAGGATGCCGCGCATCAGACTGGTGCCGAGGCTGCGCCCGAACGACCGCGAGGCTCCGGCGACCACGTCGCCGATCACGTTCGGCTCGCTCCGCCCGGAGCGGGCGCTGCCCGCCGCACGCGCCGCCGCCGCGGTCTGGCGTTCGGCCTCGCGCCGCGCCGCATCCTGTTGCTTTTGGAGGAGCGCGTCCTGCTTCGCCTGCGCCTCCGCGGCCGTCGTCGCAGTGGCCTGATCGGCGCGCGCCCTCAGCAGCTCGTAGGCGGACTCGCGGTCGATCGCCTCGTCGTATTTCCCCTGCACGGGCGACCAGTTGATCGCCTTCAGGCGCTGCTCGGGGGTGATCACGCCGATCCGGCTCCGGGGCGGGATCACGAACGCGCGGTCGACGATGCACGGAGCGCCCTTCTCGTCCAGAAACGAGACCAGCGCCTCCCCGACCCCGAGCTCGGTGATGACGGCCTCGACATCGAGCGTCGGGTTGACGCGGAAGGTCGTCGCCGCCGCTTTGACCGCTTTCTGATCGCGCGGGGTGAACGCCCGCAGCGCATGCTGCACGCGGTTGCCGAGCTGGCCGAGCACCGGGTCGGGAATGTCGAGCGGGTTCTGGCTGACGAAGTAGATGCCCACGCCCTTGGAGCGGATCAGCCGGACCACCTGCTCGATCTTGTCCTGCAGCGCGGGCGGAGCGTCGTTGAAGAGGAGATGCGCCTCGTCGAAGAAGAAGACCAGCTTGGGCTTCTCCGGGTCGCCGACCTCCGGCATCGTCTCGAAGAGCTCGGAGAGCAGCCAGAGCAGGCAGGTGGCGTAGAGCGTCGGCGACTGCATCAGCTTGTCGGCGGCCAGGATGTTGATGATCCCGCGGCCCTGCTTGTCGGTCTGCATGAAGTCGAAGAGGTTGAGCGCGGGCTCGCCGAAGAACAGCGCCCCTCCCCCCTCCTCCAGCGCCAGCAGACCCCGCTGGATCGCGCCCACGCTGACCCGGGAGACGGCGCCGTACTCGGTGGTCAGCGCCTTCGCGTTGTCCCCGGCGAACTGGAGCATCGCGCGCAGATCCTTGAGGTCGAGCAGCAGCATGCCCTGGTCGTCCGCGTACCTGAAGACGAGCTGGAGGACGCCGGTCTGGGTGTCGTTCAGCTGGAGCAGGCGCGCGAGGAGCAGCGGCCCCATCTCCGAGATCGTCGTGCGCAGGGGATGGCCCTGCTGGCCGTAGACGTCCCAGAAGATGACCGGAAACGCCTCCGGCTCGTGGTCGGCAAGACCCAAAAGCTGGACCCGTTCGTCCACCTTGGCGTTGCCGCCGCCCGTCTGGCTGATCCCGGCGAGGTCGCCCTTGACGTCGGCGAGGAAGACCGGCACGCCGATCCGGCTCAGCTGCTCCGCCATCGCGTGGATGGTGACCGTCTTGCCGGTGCCCGTCGCGCCCGCCACCATCCCGTGCCGGTTCGCCATCCCCGGCAGCATGAAGAACTCGGTGTTCGCCTTCGCGATCAACAGCGGATCAGCCACATCGGTCTCCCATGGTTGCTTCTGCGGCCATCCGGCCGTGAGCAGTCCAGTCTCCACTTTTCGGGAATTTTCGCTTGACGTCGCCGATGCCCCGCGATACGGTGACGGCATGGTCGAGGTGATCGAGCGCGGCCGGTTCCGCATCTACGTCTTTCGGGAAGTCGGCCAGCCACATCATTGGCCGCATTGCCACGTCCTTTGGCCGGGAGAAACGTCTTCGGTGCGTTTGTCCGGCCTGTCTGTTCTTGGAGGCGAATCTTTGCCACGGCTGGCCTTGGCATTGCTCCGTGAACATCAACGGGAACTCGTCGGTGCATGGAACCGATTGAATCCGGAAGAAGCGGTGCAGCCATGAAGACAACAACAACCGCAACGACGACGAAACAGCGTTGGGACACCTTGGCCTACGCCACCATGACCACCGCGAGCGTAGTTGGAGAACACCTTCACATCACGTTCGCAGACGGCGACTCCGTGGTGGCCCGGGCCGACGCCGTGCTCCCGTCCGGCTACCACCCATTGCCCGACGCGCCCATCGAAATCGAGCCGATCCATATCGTGCTGAAGACCAATCACGGGGACTTTGAGGTTCCTTTCGACGTCATCCGACGCCTGACCGACCCCGAGTACGCCGACTTCTGGGACCAACTGTCACGAGATCACTAGCGTGCGACCGGCGCCAAGTTCCGCGCGCGCCGCGAAGGGCTCGGCTGGCAAGTCGATGAATTGGCTCGGCGTGGGGGCATCGATCCCTCAGTGGTGAACCAAGTCGAGGCGGGCGAGGCGCCATATGACGATGATCGGGACGATCGGCTGCTCGCCGCGATGGGGCTGACCCGCTCCGCGCTTTGGGGTTCCTAACCCAGCACCTCCGTCAACGCGGCGACGAACTCGTCGACCTGCGCGTCGCCCCAGATCAACGGGGGCAGCAGCCGGAAGACGACCGGCGTCGCGGGCAGGGCCAGCACTCCGCGGTCCTGCAGGCCCTTCAGGGTCGGGGTCACCCGCTCCTTCATCTCGACGCCGATCATGAAGCCCCGGCCGCGGACCTGGCGGATCTTCGGGCTGCCGATCGCCTCGATTTCCCGCATCAACCGCGCGCCGAGCTCCGCCGAGCGCGCGTAGAGGTCGCGCTCCTTGAAGGCGTGCAAGGTCGCGACGACAGCTCGGCACGCCAGCGGGTTGGCCCCGAACGTGGTGCCGTGGACACCGGCGGGCATCGCCTCGCTGATCGCCTCGGTCACCGCAGTCAACCCGATCGGGAAGCCGTTGCCGATCGCCTTCGCGGTGACGAGGATGTCCGGCGCGACGCCGGAGGCCGAGATCGTGAAGGGCGCGCCAGTCCGGAAGCCGGACTGGATCTCGTCGGCGATCAGAAGCGCGCCGTGGGCGGTCGCGACCTCCCGCGCCGCCGCGAGGTAGGCGGGGTCCGCCGGATGGATGCCGCCCTCGCCCTGGATCGGCTCCAGAATGATCGCCGCCGTCTCGCCGTCGACGGCCGCCGCCAGCGCATCGATGTCGTTGAAGGCGACGTGGGTGACGGGGATCGGCAGCGGCTCGAACGGGCCGCGGTACTTCGGGTCGGCGGTCGCGGAGAGCGCGCCGAGGGTCCGCCCGTGGTAGCCCTTCTTGGCCGCGACGATCTTTCGGCGACCTGTCCCCGCGAGCGCGAACTTGAGCGCCGCCTCGATCGCCTCGGCTCCGCTGTTGCTGAAGAACGACCGCGTCAGCCCCTCGGGCAGGATCTCCGCGACGGACGCAAGCGCGGCCGCGCGCATGTCGTTGTAGAAGCTCTGGTGGCACGTCGTCAGCTGCGCGAGCTGGTCGGCCATCGCCGCCGCGTACTCCGGGTCGGCATGACCCAGCGCCGCGACCCCGTAGTTGCTCATGGCGTCGAGATAGCGCCGCCCCTCGCTGTCGTAGAGGTAGGCGCCCTCTCCGCGGACGAGCGCGATGTCGCGTTTCGTGTAGAGCGGCATCTGGTGGCCGCTTTCGATCCGTTGGATGGCGTCGATCGTGAGCGTTGGCGCCGGTGCGACCATCGATGCGTCTCCTCTTCGTTCCGTCCTGTGATGCACGTCCGAATTGTCGGTCAATCGTCAGCGGATCGTCGTGCCCTCTCCCGCCAGCGCGCGGGTGATCGGCCGCTCCGCGCGCGCGTCGGAGAAGACCACCATGCCGACACCCCGGGCGATCGCCCCGATCGCGGCCTCGACCTTGACCACCATCCGCCCCTTCGCCGCCGCCAGCGCGGACGCCGGGTCGGCGGCGTCGATGTGGAGGATCAGCGTGGACTCGTCGTCTTTGTCGGCGAGCAACCCGGGGGTGTCCGAAAAGAAGAGCAATCCCTCGGCTCCCAGCGCGATCGCCAGCTCCAGCGCCAATTTGTCGCCGTCGACATTGATCGGCAGCCCCTCCTCCAGCGCCAGCGCGGGCGGTGTGATCGTCGGCAGGTATCCGTTGTCGAGCAGCAGCCGCAAGAGCGTTATGTCTATCTTCTCGATCGTGCCCGCATGGTCGTCGCGCAGCACCTTAGGCTTGCCGTCCTCCGTCCCGCGCATGACCGGCTTGCGCCGGCCGGTCGCGATCCGCCCGTCGATCGCACTGAGGCCGACCGCATTGACACCGGCCGCCTGAAGCTTGGCGACGAGCGTCTTGTTCACTTTGCCCGCGTAGGCCATCAGCATGGCGTCGATCGTGGCCCGGTCGGTGTAGCGGCTGACCCGGCCCTTGTCGCTGACGATCATCCGCGGCGGCATCCCCAGCGCGGTGCTCAACCGGCTGAACTCGGCGTTTCCGCCGTGCACCAGCGTCACCGGCCGGTCGAGCGCCGCCAGATCGGCCGCAAACCGCCCGAACGCCTCCTCCCCGATCGAAGCCCCGCCGCCGATCTTGATCACGTACATGGCACGCTCCTTGGCCGTGAGCATTGGGCAGTGAGCCGTGAGGAGCACGGAGTAGGCGGTAGGCAGTATGCAGAAGACCGTGAGTTGAGCCCCGTTCTGCCTACTGCGTACTGCCTACCGCCTAGCTCAGTGCACAAAGCCCAAAGCCCGTCCCTACGCCGGATGCAACCCCGCGAACTCCAGTCCGGCGGTCTCGTCGAAGCCGCAGCGGATGTTGAAGGCCTGGACGGCCTGTCCAGCGGCGCCTTTCATCAGGTTGTCGAGCGCGGCCATCACGACGAGGCGGTTGCTGTCCGGGTCGCGCTCGAATCCGACGTCGCAGTAGTTGCTGCCGGAGAGGATCTTCGGATCCGGATAGCGGTGGACGCCCGCGTTCTCCTTGACGATCCGCATGAACGGCTCGTCCTTGTAGGCCTGCCGGTAGATCGCCCAGACCTCCTTCTCCGACATCGGCTCCTTCAGATAGACGTGCGACGTCGCCAGAATCCCGCGCACGGCCTCGATCGCCGTGGCCGTGAACGCGATCTCCGGCACGGCGCCGTCGAACGTCAGCTCCTGGATGATCTCGGCCGAGTGGCGATGCCCGGTGGGTTTGAACGAGCGCATCGCGCCGCTCCGCTCCGGATGGTGCGAGCCGAGACTCGGCGACCCGCCGGAGCCCGACGACCCCGTCTTCGCCTCGATCACCGTCGGCCGCGAGAGATCGACGACGCCCGCCCTGAAGAGCGGGTAAAGGCCGAGGATCGAGGTCGTCGCCATGCAGCCCGCGCTCGAGACGGTGTCGCTGCCGCGGATCGCCTCGCGGTGCAGCTCCGGAATCCCGTAGACGAAATCCGAAAGCATCTCCGGCGCCGTGTGCTCGTGCTCGCACCATTTCGGGTAGCCCGCGGCGTCGTTCAGCCGGAAGTCGGCGCTGAGATCGATCACGATCTTCGCCTTCTCCCGCAGCGAGGCCATCTTGCCCATCGCTACGCCATGCGGGAACGCGACGAAGATCAGGTCGCACCGTTCCAGTTTGTCGAGCGCGATGAACTTCAGGTCGGTGCGTTTGCGCAGGTTCGGATGGACGGCCCGCACGAATTTCCCGGCGTTGCGTTCCGACGTCACCTGCCGCAGGCTCGCCCCCACATGCCCGAGCAGCAGCCGGA
>JBPCRG010000253.1:0-5825 GCA_050997095.1 Thermomicrobiales bacterium
TCGGCCCGGCGGTCTTCTACAACATCACCCAGGTCGCGAAGGGCGACACCGTCGCCATCACCGGCGACGACGGCCAGGTTTACACCTACGCGATCGAGTGGCTGAAGAACTACGATGTGGCCAACGCCCCGATCCAGGAGATCGTCGGCCCGACCAAGGACGAGAGCCTGACGCTCATCACCTGCGGCGGCCCGTTCGACTACAACACCGGCCACTACCTCCAGCGCACCGTCGTCCGCTCGCACCGCGTCACGGCGTAGACATCGATCCATCGACCATCGCCGATTGGGAGCCGCACTCCTCCGCCGTGATCCCGAGTGTTCTGACTGCGGGCCTTCACCCTAGCGGGCAGAGACTGACGAGATTCTTCGTGCCTCAGGATGACGGCGGAGGAGGCGTGCCCATCCGGTCATTCTGAGGCACGAAGAATCTCGTCGTCCCGGCTTCGGCTCGGTGATCGACTATGGACAAAGCGCCAAGGCAAGCATCCAAGCCGACTTCGGACTCCCCGATCGGACGCTCGTGCCCGCGAGGCGCGGGGTTTTCAACCCCGCGCTCATCCAAACAAATCGGTTGAAACCGATTGACGGTTTTCGGGCGGGAACTGGGCTGGAGAGCCAGCGGTGCTGAAGACAAACCTTGGCACCGGGCCCGACACGGTTTGGCTGAGGCGACAGTCGGTTTTAACCGACTGATCTCACTGAGCACGGGGTTTCAACTCCGTGTGGAGCCGTCGATCAACGTCGGATGAAGCACAAGCGCGCTTCGACCGATCGAGGTGGTCGTCCGCCTCGATGCCGTCATTCCCCCTCAAAGCTCCCGGCTCAAAGCCTAAAGCCCCGTCCGTGGTATCCTCCCAGGCTGGAATGCGCGTGCGACGGTCGAGCATTTGGGGTAGCGATGAGCCTGGTCCACGAGGGGCGACGCCTGCACCGGCCTGAATTGGCGGGGTTGACCGTGCGATGCATGGCCTGCGGATTCTCGCTCGCCGCGGATCGGCCGATCACGCTCTGCCCGGCGTGCGGCGGGCTGCTCGACGCCGAATTGGCGGTCGACCCGTCGTTCACCCGCGAGGACATCGGCAAAGGGCTGTCGCCGAAACTGGCGATGTCCGGCGTCTGGCGCTATCGGGCGCTCCTCCCGCCGATCCCCGAGGACGCGATCGTCACCCGCGCCGAGGGGCGCACGCCCATCTATTGGGACGACCGGCTCGCCGGCTTCGCCGGCCTCGACCGCGTCGGGCTCAAGCACGAGGGGCAGAACCCGACCGCGTCGTTCAAGGACCGGGGGATGACCGTCGGGGTCAGCCACGCGAAGGCCGTCGGCGCCCGAGTCGTCGCGTGCGCCTCTACCGGCAACACCTCCGCCTCGCTCGCGTCCTACGCCGCCGCGGCGGGCATGCGCGCGCTGGTGCTGGTGCCGGAGGGCAGGATCGCGGGCGGCAAGCTCGCCCAGACGATCGCCTTCGGCGCCCTCGTCGTCCAGGTCCAGGGCGATTTCGACCAGGCGCTGAAACTGCTGCGCGCGATCGCCGAGGACTACGACCGCCACCAGGTCTACCTCGTCAACTCGTTCAACCCGTTCCGGATCGAAGGCCAGAAGACGATCGTATTCGAGAGGCTGGAGCAGCTCGACTGGGTGATGCCGGACGTGATCGCCCTACCCGGCGGCAACCTCGGCAACACCGCCGCCTTCGGCAAGGCGCTGGCCGATCTCTTCGCCGCCGGCCTGATCGACCGCATGCCCCGGCTCGCCACGATCCAGGCCGCGGGCGCCGCGCCCTTCGCCGCCTACTACGAGAGCGGGTTCGACCACTTCGCGCCGGTCAAGGCCGAGACGATCGCGACCGCGATCAAGATCGGCGACCCCGCCAGCCTGGCCCGGGCCCGGCGCTCGATCGAAGGGACCGGCGGTCTGGTCGCCGCGGTGACCGACGACGAGATCATGGAGGCCAAGGCCCAGATCGACCGGGCCGGGATCGGCTGCGAGCCCGCCTCAGCGGCGAGCCTGGCAGGGGTGCGCAAACTCGTGCGCGCCGGCCAGATCCCGCCCGACGCCACCGTCGTCGGCGTGCTCACCGGCCACGTGCTCAAGGACGCGGAGGCGGTGATCGCCTACCACTTCGGCGACCTCGACGGCGTGCCGCGGCCCGGAGCGAACCGGCCTGTCACGATCCCCGCCGAACTCGCCGCCTTCGAGCGACTGCTGGCGACCGATGCGCTTTAGCGTCCGCGCGCCCGCCTCCTCCGCCAATCTCGGCCCCGGCTTCGACGCCTTGGGTCTCGCGCTCGATCTCTGGAACGAAGTCGAGATCACGGTCGGCGAGACCGACGCGGTCGCGCTCGCCGGCTCCGGCGCCGACCTGCTCGGCGGCCGAGAGAACCTGACCCTGACCGCGATGCGGCTGCTCGCGGCGCGGGGGCGGCGCCCGCTCCCGACGATCGCGATGACGCTGCACGCGGAGATCCCCGTCGCGCGCGGGCTCGGCAGCAGCGCCGCGGCGATCGTGGCCGGGCTGCTCGCGGCGAACCGCCTGCTCGACCTGGACATGACCAGTGCAGAGCTCTTCGCGGTCGCGGCCGAGATGGAGGGGCACGGCGACAATGTCGGCGCGGCCATCTACGGCGGCGCGATCCTCGCGGTGCCGGGGATGCGCGACGCGCTCCGCCTGAGCGACGGCGCCGCGCTGGGCCTCGACGCGGTGCTCTTCGTGCCCGAGGCGACCGGCGCGACCTGGGTCGCCCGCGCGCAACTGCCCCAGTTGATCCCGCACGCGGACGCGGCCTTCAACGTGGGCACGGCCTCCGGCCTGGCCGTCGGGCTGCTGACCGCCGACCGCGAGGCGATCGCCGCCGGCATGCACGACAAGCTGCACGAGCCCCACCGGGCCCGGCTTTTTCCCCACCTCCTGCCGATGCAGGATGCGGCGCGCCACGCCGGCGCGGTGGGCGCGTGCCTGAGCGGAGCCGGTCCCTCCGTGCTGGCGCTGGCCGACCCCGCCGACTCGCCGGCGGTCGTCGCCGCCTTCGACCTCGCCGCCGCGCGCAACGGCGTGTCGGGATCGACCTGCATCCTCAAACCCGCATCGACCGGCGCGCACCTCGTCGACCACTGATGTCCGGATTCCCGCGCAAGAATCCGATGGCGGCCGTGTCCGCGACCCAATAGGCTGCATTCAGGGCCCGATGCCGGCCGCAGGAGCGTCCCGCACGCCGACATCAGTTTCGTGATGGACCCCCACGACGAGATTCTTCCTTCGTCAGAATGACAGGTGGAGCCGACCTCCTCCGCCGTCATCCCGAATGCTCTGTGCGTCGTCGATCGGCATCATCGGCAACGGCGCCGCGTCGCCCCCCACCGCGTCACTCCGGGCGGAGCCCGCAGGCGGAGTCGAGGAATCTCTTCGAGCGAAGCGAGAACCGTCGTCGGGTCGAGTGATGGCACATAACGTTGCACAGACCATTGAGGCATGAAGAAACTCGTCGGTTCAGAGACTGGAGACGCCATGGAGACGGTATCCTCGCGACCCTCGCGTCCTTTTCGATTCGGCGTGATCAACGAGCGGATGACGACCCGGCAGGCGTGGCTGGACGGCGCGCGCCGGGCGGAGGCGCTCGGCTTCTCGACGTTCCTGATCCGCGACCATCTTGTCGCGGATCACTTCGGCGACCAGTTCGCCCCGTTCCCCGCGCTGACCGCGGCGGCGATGGTCACGTCGACCTTGCGGGTCGGCTCGCTCGTGATCGACAACGACTTCCGCCACCCCGCCCTGCTCGCGAAGGAGGCGGCGACGCTGGACCTGCTCTCCGACGACCGGTTCGAGCTCGGGCTGGGGGCCGGCTGGCTCGCTGCGGAGTACCGGCAGGCGGGCATCCCCTTCGACGCCGCCGGCGTGCGCATCTCGAGGATGGAGGAGTCGGTTCAGATCATCAAAGGGTTGTGGAGCGGCGAGCCGGTCTCGTTCGCCGGCAGTCATTACGCGCTCGACGGACTGCGCGGATACCCGATGCCGGCCCAGCGCCCGCATCCGCCGCTGCTGATCGGCGGCGGGGGCAGGCGGATCCTCACCCTCGCGGGGCGCGAAGCCGACATCGTCGGCATCCTGACCACCTCGGTCACGTCGGGCTCGCCGACCGTCGACCCGGCGGAGCGGCGATCCGCGAGCGTGGCGCGCAAGATCGGCTGGATCCGGGAGGGCGCCGGCCCCCGCTTTGCCGACATCGAGCTCAGCCTCGTGGCCGACCTCGTCGTCACCGACGACCGACGCGGGCGAACCGAGGCGTACATCCGCGAACACGGCTGGGATGGCCTCGCGCCCGAGGACGTCTGGGACATGCCCGCCGTGCTGATCGGCTCGACCGGCCAGATCGTGGACGCGTTGCGCGACTGGCGGGAGCGCCTCGGCATCTCCTACCTCATCGTCGCCGACGCCGACCGCGACGCGCTCGCCCCGATCGTCGCCGAACTCGCGGGCACGTAGCGTCATGCAGGGCCGGACTCCATCCGTCTCCGCGTTATCCGCTGCATCGCTCCGTCCGGCCGATGTCCGTCGACCCGCCGAAGGCTGGGCGTCAAGACGACGTAGGGGCGATTCCAGCGCCCGACACCTGCATCCCCGCCGTCGGCGCGAAGTCGAGGCGCGCGGTCGATTCGCCCCACGGGGCGGGGGGCCCCTTGCGGAACCCGGCGGCGAGGTAGAGCAGCTCGGCGGCGATGTTCTCGGGCTGATAGCCGACGGTGACGCCCGTGCAGCCGGGCTCGGCCCGGAGCCACGCGATCAACTGGAGGAGCGCCGCCCGGCCGAACCCCCGGCGCTGGAACCGGAGGTCGATCATGAACCGGTGGAGCCACCATTGGCGGTCGTCGGGATCGCGGCCGTAAACCAGGAATCCGACCATCGACTGGTCGTCGAGGATCGCGCAGCGCGTCGTCCACGGATAGAACTGCGTCTCCGCGATCGACCAGACGTTCGGCGCGATGAAGTCGATCTGCTCCGGCAGCACCTCGAGCCTCGCCGCCTCCTCCCAATTCTGCTTCGTGATCGGGACAAGCCGAATCGCCATCAGCCGCCAGCCGAACGAACGAAAACGCGTGCCATCGGCCAGTGCCCCTCCCCCGTTTCCCCACCGACAACACACGTCCGGCTCAATGCCCAAAGCTCAAAGCCCACGGCTCAAAGCCCACGGCTACCGTTGCAGCACCCCCCCCTCGCCCACCGCCATCGCGGCCTCGATCTCCGCGCGGCTGGCGCACAGGAAATCCCCGGCCATGGTGTGTTTGAGCGCGCTCGCGGCGAGGCCGAGATTCGCCGCCAGCGTCAGATCCTCGGAGTCGCGCAGGTAGCCCGCGATGAAGCCGCCGGCGAAGGCGTCGCCGCCGCCGAGCCGGTCGACGACCTCGACATCCTTCCACCCGGTTTCGACGGCCTCGCCGCTCGCGCCCATCGCCAGCGCGCAGAGGCGCAAAGAGCGGCTCGCCTTCGCCTTTTTGCGCGTCAACGCCACGCCCGCCAGCCCGAGCCTGCGCCGCGCCGCGGTCATCACCTCCGCATGGCCGCCGTCGATCCCGAAAAACGTGCGCAGACCGCCGCGCGAGGCGAACATGACGTCCACCATCGGCGCCAGCTCGACGAAGCAGGCGCGCGCCTGCTCCTCGCTCCAGAGTTTCGACCGGTAGTTGAGGTCGAAGAAGACCGGCACGCGGGCGGCGTTCGCCGCCCAGACCGCCGCGATCGACTCAGCCCGGCACGTCTCGCTCAAGGCGGGGGTGGTCCCGGAGAGGTGGAACGCAGAGGGCCGGGCGAAGACCGACGCCCAGTCGAACAG
>JBPCRG010000256.1:0-7641 GCA_050997095.1 Thermomicrobiales bacterium
CTTCTTCACCGCCCAGACCGCCTCCGGCGACGCCAACGCCGGCAGCGTCTTCACCCTGAACTCGATCGCCGCGGTCGTGCTCGGCGGTGCCAGTCTGGCGGGCGGCTTCGGCTCGTTCATCGGCACGATCGCCGGCGCCTACATCCTGGCGGTCATCCCGAGCGTCCTCTACTTCTACAAAGTCTCGCCCTTCTACCAGAACTTCTTCCAGGGTCTGATCCTGCTCGCGTCCGTCTCGCTGGGCGCGCTGGGCATCTTCCGCGTCAAGAACCGGATGGAGCGACTGTGAGCGTCCAGGCATCGACGACCCGCCGCCTGCAGGCGCGGAACCCCTGGCTGGAGCGGAACCGGCCGCTCGTGATCGCGGGCGCGCTGATCGCGCTGATCCTGGTCGTCTCGGGCATCCGGCACCCCGGCTTCGTCTCGCCGGGCAACCTGCGCAACCAGCTGGTGCTCGCCTCGTTCCTCGGGATCGCCGCCGCCGGGCAGACCCTGCTGATCCTGACCGGCGGGATCGACCTCTCGCTCGCCTGGAACCTGAACTTCTCGGCGATCCTGATGACCCAGATCGCGCGCAGCTCCGATTCGCCCGGCCGCCTGACCTGGGCGATCGGGATCGCCCTCCTCAGCTCGCTCGTCGTCGGCCTGATCAACGGGATCGGCGTCGCGTTCCTGCGCATCCCCTCGCTCGTGATGACGCTGGGCATGAACGCGGTGCTGCTCGGGCTGACCCTCGTCTACACCAACGGCACCCCCCAGGGCACGGCGCCGCGGGTGATCATCGACCTCGCGACGGCGCGGATCGGCGGGATCCCCTGGGCGATCCTGCTCTGGATCACGGTCAGCGCGCTCCTGATCTTCACCCTGCGCCGGACCGTCTACGGGCGGCGGCTCTACGCGATCGGGAACAACCCGCGCGCGTCCTACCTCTCCGGCGTGCCGGTCCGGGCGGTGCTCGTCGCGTCGTACAGCATCGCCGGGCTGCTCGCGGGGATCACCGGGCTGCTCCTGACCGGCTACTCGAACCAAAGCTTCCTGCGGATGGGCGACGGCTTCGTGCTCCCCGCGATCGCCGCGGTGGTGATCGGCGGCACGTCGATCCTGGGCGGCTCCGGCGGGTACGTCGGCACCATCTTCGGCGCGATCATCGTCACCCTGCTCCAGAACGTGCTCTCGATCGAAGGCCGCAGCCAAGCCGACCAGCAGATCCTCTTCGGCGGCATCGTGCTCCTCATGCTCCTCCTCTACGGCCGCGAGAGCAAAGTGCGGGAGTAGGCGGGGTCCGTTCCCCGGCCACGCCAGGCGCGAACGTTCCGTCCCCGCCGGCCGCTCCGATCGTCACGGAGCCGGCCAGACCCCTCGTTCCTCGGGTTGACGGCAGTGGAGATCCGCCCCGCATGTCATTCTGACGAAGGAAGAATCTCGTCGTCGTAGTCCGCATCCGCCGAACCACGACCCAACGGGCGGTGATCGCCCCGCAGGCCCGCTCGCCCTCACATCAAGCCCGGGGGATTGCACCATGCCCGCCGACCGTTCCGCGAACTTCGCCGACGCCGCGCCGCCCGCCATCCCCGGCGAATGGGGCGGCGAGCGCATCCTGCTCCGCCCGTGGCGGACGGACGACGACCGCGCGCTCTGGGAGGCGGTCGATTCGTCGCGCGAGCGCCTCCGGGTCTGGATGCCGTGGGTCGACGGCTACCGCTCGATCGAGGACGCGCGGGCGTTCATCGGGCGCAGCGAGTCCGACTGGACCACCCGGGCCAACCTCTTCACCGCGATCGTCGAGCGCGCGACCGGCGCGATCCTCGGCGGCACCGGCTTCAACGAGCCCGACTGGGCGATCCGCTCCTTCGAGATCGGCTACTGGCTGCGCGACGGCGCCGAAGGCCACGGCCACGTGACCGAGGCGGTCCGCCTGCTGACCTGGATCGCGTTCGACCGCCTCGGCGCCAACCGCCTGGAGATCCGCTGCGACCCCGCCAACGCCCGCAGCCGCGCCGTCCCCGAACGCCTCGGCTTCACGCTCGAAGGCCGCCTCCGCAACAACATGGCGGACCGCCACGGCGGCCCGCGGGACACGCTCGTCTTCTCGTTGGTGCCGGGAGATCCAGGAAGCGGCAAATTGGGGACGAAAGATCTCCTATAGCCAAGTGCAAACTCAACACGTTGCACGTCAGACCGGATGGGCCCAACGATTCTATTTCTGACGATTGCGCTTTAGAGTCCACTGGGATGGACTGCACCCATCTGACCGAACCACGGTCAAAGCCAACCTTCCTTCTTCACAGAAAACAGGTGTCTTCGAACTCGGCCGGCGGCAGACAGCCGAGACCGGAATGCAGCCGCTTCGCGTCGCAGGCGTCCCCGATGAACCGCTCCAGCCCCGCGACCTGACGTTACAGGGCGGCGGTGCTCGTCGCCTCCGGCGGTCCTAAGGCGACCTCCCGCCGCCGGCGCGGCAGACGACCTTCGGCGATCCCGTGTTCCCGGCACACCTGCGCCGGCCGCCGCTCGCCGCCGACCACGTGCCGCACCGCGGCGAGCCTGAACTCGCGACTGGATGTTCGGCCTCACGCCATCGAAACCCCTCCGTCCGGCGGCTGGGCCGCCGCCGTTTCGGAAAAGTCGACGTTAGGGGAGGTTCGCTTTTAGAGGTTCACTCCAATGACTTGCTTCCAAACTGATGAATGCTGACGTAGATCGACACCGTCCCATCTGCAAGGCTGCCACCGCCAGCGATACCGAACGTCCTCGTATAGTTGTCTTGCCATTTCCACTTCGTGAATTGATCGGCGGTGAGCTGAGGATCTTGGTAATTCGGAACGATTTGATCGAGTGGTCGATGCATCTCAGCGGTCACGATCAGACCTTCGGGAACGCCGCTCAAAGTCGGGAGCAACGCCTCAGTGCCCGCTGCACTATTCGAGCTTTGATCATTTTGGCTGGGGCAGTCGGCTGCGCTGAAACGGCCGTTGGCCCGACTTTGAATTGTGCGAGGTGCATGACCGCGATTCGAGCCATGTCGCAGGCGATCGCAGTGCTCGGCGCTACCGAAGATCCGCCAACCGCCGTCCCCAACGCTACGACGTTATCCACGAGCACGTAGCAGCCGGCGTTATCCCCTGTTGAATCAGTCAAGAGCCATGCATTCGGTCCCATCAGGTTGGTCACGTCGATTCTCACCGGAAAATTCTTCGCTTGCCTTTGGGCCATTGACGCGGCGAATTGAACTCGGGCGACTTCTTGGTTTGGGTAGATCCAGTAACCGAATCCTTGGAGATGAGCCGGGCCACCTGTGTCAAAATAAACGTCCTGTGAGATTGAGCCTGACGCGTCCGGCTCCAGGGTAGCGCCGCCGTATTGGCCATACCCGCCTAGTTCGTCCCTGGTCACCGGACTGTTTCTCAGCCTATCTGCAAGAGACTTCGCCGCCGCGACTTCGGCGGTGGTGGGAGTTTGGACCGCGGTTGGATTCGGAGTTATAACCGGTGTCGGTAAAACGGGACTCCCGGGGTACCGCACGGCGATCAGGCGATTGAGATCGCGAAGCGTCGTCGGGTCGATGTTTCCCGCTCGGCGATAGGTGAACAGGAAGACTCCCGGCGAGGAGTCGAATCGCCGTCCCAGAACAGTCTCAGTAATGGGAAGACCATCGGTCGAGGTGTAGGTAATGATTTCTGGAAACGCCCCGGTTGATCCGCCGGCGCTCCATTCTTGCGTCACTTTGAGATCGGAAAAACCGTCCCGAAAACGCGCCACGAACTTGTGAGCGATGGTGGTTGGATCTGACTCGGTCCAATTGAGGCCATAGATGTCTTGCCAGATGGGATTGTCGCCAGCCTTGATCTCGACCATGTCGTAATCGTTCGGGACAGAATCGTCTTTGACCTTTTGCCAGGGGTCTTGCCACTGGATGCCAAAGTGGAACTGGGCGCTTTCCCACGTCGTTCCGGCCGCCCTCCCAGGTGGGGAAGCCAACGACCCAACTCCGACTGCCATCAGCGCGGCGATGACAAAGGCCAAACCCAACGATCGTTTCATCAAAGAATGTTCTCTTGATAGTTTTGCTCCAAGTATCGATTTTACTTGTTCACAACAAAAAGTGCATCGCTTTAGATTTCGCCTATTGATGAAATGATCGCGAATCTTTAATCGTCTCCCGTCCGGAGCGTTTCATCCGTGACTTGGTGGAAGAGGATTAGCATCTTCACCATCTCGACGGCGTTACCTGACTCCACGCGGTATACGAGGACGGGCGCGAATCGCGTTATATTGAGTTCTCCCCCAGCAGTTCGGATTTGGTGATCTAGAAAAAGGGTTTCTCGTCGTCAAATTGCCCGACGTGCGACATGCTGATCTCATAGTCCGTCAAAGGCTCGCATATTCCGACGCAATGACAAAGATACTGAGAAGGCGCACGAGGGACAGCCTCGGCTGACCGTACTTGGATCGTCGTCCATGAAGGATGGCGTTTCGGTCAGGTGCGAGGCAATAGGCTCTCTGTAAACTCCTGTGTGCAAATCAGCCGGTTCAAAGAGGCCGGATGTGAGCCTAGATTCTTGCAATGATGCTTTCCGGTTGGGGTTACACACCGGCCTATTGCCGCTCGCCCTAAAACTCCGGCAGGTACGTGTCGTGCGCCCCGTCCACCAGCAGCACCTGGCCGGTCGTGAACTCGGTCTCCGGCAGGCAGAAGAAGCGGACGGCGGCGGCGATGTCCTCCGCCCGGCCGAGGCGGCAGAAGGGGATCTTGACCCGCGCCCGCTCCCACCATTCGCTCGGCTCGGCTCCGGGCCGCTCGGCGATGTTGCCGGGGGCGACGCAGTTGACCGAGATCCCGTGCGGGGCCAGCTCGTACGCCATGTTGCGGGTCATCGTCTCGACCGCGCCCTTCGCGCTGTCATAGACCGCGGCGTCGGTGTGGCAGGCGCGCGCACCGATCGTGCTGGTGTTGACGATCCGCCCCCGGATTCCGCGCCCGATCATGTGCCGCGCCGCGTGCTGCGCGAGCACGTACGACGAGCGGAAGTTGACGTTGACCTGATAGTCCCAGTCGGCGTCGGAGACCTCCCAGAAATTGCCGCGGATCGACCCTCCCGCGTTGTTGACGAGGATGTCCAGCTGCGGCACCGCCGCCAGCGTCTCCTCCGCGAGCCGGTGCATCCCCTCGACCCGGGAGAGGTCCGCCGCGATGCCCCACGCCTCGACCCCGAGCGCGCGGACCGCGGCGACCGACGAAGCGACGTAGGCGGCGTCGCGCCCGCTGACGACGATCGCAGCGCCCTCCCTCGCCAGCCACTCCGCCGTGGTCCGGCCGAGGCCCCGCGTGCTCCCCGTCACCAGCGCCGTCTTGCCCGCCAGCCGGCCGTCAGACGGGTTCGTCGTCATCCGCTCCCGCATCCTTCTCCGACTCCGTGAGGTCCTGCATCGGGAACAACGCCGTCGGGTCGACCTCGAACCCCGGGAGCACGCGCGACCGGGCAATCCCGTCCTTGGCGGCGTACGCCAGATACCGCCCGCCCTCCAGGACGAGGACCTCGATCGTCTCCGTCTTCGAATCGACCGCCCAATACTCGGGCACGCCGTGCTCGGCATAGAGGGCCATCTTGGCGACGAGGTCGCGCCTGCGGCTTGACGGCGAGAGCACCTCGACGACGATGTCCGGAGCTCCCTCCACGCGGTCGTCGTTGAGGATGGCGAGATTGTTCCGCAGGATCACGAGCACGTCCGGCTGGACGACGCTGTACTTCGACAGCTTGACGTCGAACGGGGCCACAAAGACGCGGCCCGCGCGATGCTTGCGCACGAAGGACAGGAACTCCGAGGCGAGCTCAAGAATCACATGTTGGTGCATCATCCCGGGGGCAGGCGACATCATCAGCTCTCCAAAGATCAGCTCATACCGCACGCCGTCGTCGGGCAGCGCCAGATAATCCTCGAAGGTCACGGGGCGCAGTTCCGTCTGCGTGCGGTCCATCACCGTCGCGAGTGCCATCGATCCATTCCTTTTCTTCCTCGGCGGGCTTCCCCGCATCCGACGTCCCGACCGATCGCTAGCGCGGCGCCGCGAAGAGCGTCGCCGGGTCGACCTCGAACCCCGGAAGCACGCGCGAGCGGGCGATCCCGTCCTCGGCGGCGTAGCGCAGGTACCGCCCGCCCTCCAGCGCCAGGACGTCGACCTTCTCCGTCTTCGAATCGACCGCCCAGTATTCGGGCACGCCGTGCTCCGCGTAGAGCGCCATCTTCTTGACGAGGTCCCGCCCCCGACTGGACGGCGAGAGGACTTCGACGACGATGTCCGGCGCCCCCTCGACGCGGTCGTCGTTGAGGATGGCCATGTTGTCGCGCAGGATCACCAGGACGTCGGGCTGTACCACGCTGTACCGCGAGAACTTGACGTCGAAGGGCGCGACGAAGACGAGTCCCAGCTCCCCGATCCGCACGAAGCTGGAGAGAAGCCAAAACATTTCACCGACAAGGTACTGGTGGATCATTCTCGGCGCCGGCGACATCATCAGTTCTCCAAAGATGAGTTCATACCGCACCCCGTCGTCGGGCAGCGCGAGGTAGTCCTCGAAGGTCAACGCCCGCAGATCCGTCTTGGTGTGGTCGATCAACGCCGGGAGCGCCATGGCCGGGATCCTCCTTCATCGTCTCCCTTCCATTGTAGCGACTGCCGGGTCCGCATGGGCCCAAAGCCGCGACGCGCGCCGACGCCTCTTCCGTGTATTCTGGCCGCGTTTCGGTGCGCGGCACGGCGGGCCGATCGCCGACGGATGAGGCGGAGCGGGCAATGGCGCGGCGGGTGGAACCGGAGCGGATCGCGGTCGTCGGCTCGGGCACGTGGGGCACGACCCTGGCGCTGCTCGCGGCTCAAGCGGGGAATCGGGTCGACCTGGTTTTCCGCGATCCCGCCGAGGCCGCCGCCTGCCAGGCGACGCGGCGCAACGCCCGCTTCCTCCCCACGCTCGACCTGCCGCCGGAGGTCGCCGCGACCGTCGATCTGGAGGCCGCCTGCCGCGGCGCGGCGCTGATCATCCTGGTCACCCCGAGCCAAACGATGCGGGAGACCGCCCGCGCGATCGCGCCCTTTGCCGGCGGCGCGATCGTCGTCAGCGCCGCGAAGGGGCTCGACCGGCAGACCCTCCAGCGCATGACCGAGGTCGTGGCCGAGGAGCTTGGCCCGGAGGCCGCCCTTCGGGTCTGCGCGCTCTCGGGGCCGAACCTCGCGGCCGAGATCGCGCAGGGGAAGCCGGCGACGACGGTGCTCGCGGGCCTCGACCCGGCCGCCGCCAGGCGCGCGCGCGACCTGCTGATGTCGCCGCAGTTCCGCCCCTACACCAACGACGACGTGGTCGGGGTCGAGATCGGCGGAGCGCTCAAGAACATCATCGCGATCGGGGCCGGGATCGTCGACGGCCTCCAGGCGGGCGACAACGCGAAGGCCGCGTTCATGACCCGGGGCATCGCCGAGATCGCGCGGCTGGGCGTCGCGCTCGGCGCCCAGCCGCTGACCTTCGCCGGTCTCTCCTGTCTCGGCGATCGCGTCGCCACCTGCGCCAGCCCCCACAGCCGGAACCGCCACGTCGGAGAGGAGCTGGCCCGGGGCCGCTCCCTCGCCGAGATCCGCGCCGGCATGAC
>JBPCRG010000261.1:0-8590 GCA_050997095.1 Thermomicrobiales bacterium
ACGCTATTCCGGCCCGTCACCAAATGGAACACGCGCGTGAACTCTTCGGCGACCCTCGCGGAGATGACGAGGCGCGCAATCCGGATGGCGATGGCGGGCAGGCCGGGCGCGGTGCATCTGTCGCTGCCCAGCGACACGCTGGAGGGAGAGACGCCCGACGCGTCGGTCTGGGGATTGCCCGACTTCGCGACGGCTCCGGCGATGCGGACGCGCCCCGACCCGACGCTGGTCCAGCGCGCCGCGGACGAGATCGGGCAGGCGGAACGGCCGGTGATCGTGGCCGGGGGCGGAGTGCTGACGTCAGGCGCATGGGATGAGCTGACGACGTTGGCCGAGGTGCTGAACATCCCGGTCGCGACGTCGATCAACGGCAAAGGCAGCGTCGCGGAGAACAGCCCGATCTCGATCGGCATCGTCGGCGGGAACGGGGCCCGGTCCTACACCAACAGGGTCGTCGCTTCCGCTGATCTCGTCATTTTCGTGGGCTCGCGGACCGACTCGACGACCACGCATCACTGGAGCGTGCCGCCGATCCATGGGGATGTGAAGGCGATCCAGGTCGACGTCGAGCCGTTCGAGATCGGGAACAACTACCGATTGGTCGCGCCGCTCGCCGGAGACGCGAAACTCGCGCTCGCCGATCTGTTGGCCGCCGCTCCGAATCCCGCGGCGATCGCGGCCCGAAACCGGGACCGGATCGACGGCCTAGTCGCCGAGCGCGACAGGTATTGGGCGGACATCGAAGTCCAAGCGGCGGGTGTTTCCCGGCCGATCAAGCCGCAGCGGGTCGTGCGCGCGATGCGCGAGCTCTTCGACGACGACGTGCTGATCGTCGCGGACCCCGGCACGCCGACCCCGTATCTGGCGGCGCAGTATGAACTCCGACGCGCGGGACGGACGACGGTGATCCCCCGGGCCCATGGCGGGCTCGGCTACGCGATTCCCGGCGTGGTCGGGGCGCACTTCGCGGCTCCGGGCAGACGGGTCGTGGGGATGACCGGAGACGGAAGCTTCGGGATGTCGGTCGGTGAATTGGAGACCATCACCCGATTGAATCTGCCGATCGTGATCATCCAGTGCAGCAACGGCACCTTCGGCTGGATCAAGGAACTTCAGCACCTCTACCACGACGACAGGTATTTCTCGGTGGACTTCAACCCCGTCGACTACGCGGCGATCGCGAAGGGTTTCGGCTTTCAATCGGAACAAGTGGTCGATTCCGAGGAGGTCGCACCGGCGTTGCGGCGGGCGCTCGCGGACGGTCGCCCCTACTTCGTCGACATCGTGACGGAATCGCAGATCACGGAGACTCCGCCGGTCGCCGCGTGGACGGCGGCGGAGGCGCGCCGCTCCGACCCGGCGGCGATCGCGGAGCGGCGGCGATGACGGTCGCCGCGAAGATTCCCGTCATCCTGGATGTCGACACGGGGATCGACGACGCGATGGCGCTCGCTCTGGCGGTCGCCTCGCCGGAGGTCGACCTGCTGGCGGTGACGACGCTTGCGGGCAACGTCGACGTGACGCGGACCACCGACAATACCCTTCGCGTGCTGGAGTGGCTGGGCGGGGGCGATGTTCCGGTCCATCGCGGCGCGAGTCACCCGTTGACTCGTCCCCACCGCGACGCGGCATTCGTCCACGGCACGAACGGTTTGGGCAACAGCCAGTTTCCTCCCGCGTCGCGATCCACCGCGGCCGATCGCGGCCCGGCCGCGATCGTGCGGCTGGCGCTTCAGCGGCCGGGCGAGATCATGCTGGTCTGTGTCGGTCCGTTGACGAATCTGGCGATCGCGCTCAACGTGGAGCCGTCGCTGCCGCGCCTGCTCAAGCGCCTGGTGATCATGGGCGGCGCGTATGGGGTGCCGGGCAACGTCACCCCGCACGCCGAGTTCAACATCTTCGTCGATCCTGAGGCGGCCGAGCAGGTGTTCCGGGCGGAGTGGGCAGATGCGACGGCCATCGGGCTGGACGTGACGCACCAGACGGGATTGACGGCCGACGACTGGCATCGCGCGAAGGCGTCGAGCAGCGCCGCCTCCACGCTTTTCGTCAAGGTGGCGCAGCGGACGTTCGAAGAGCGGACCGAGCGGACCTTCCACCTACACGACCCGCTTGCCCTCGGCGTGGCTTTCGATCCAAGCTTCGTTTCGACGGAGGTGGGCGACGTCTCCGTCGATCTGACCGCAGAACGACTCGGCCGCACGTCGCTCACACCGGGCTCGAATGGAGTGCGCGTGGCGACGGCGGTGGACGCCGAACGTTTCTTGGCGGTGGCGATGGCCAGATTCGGGATCGGACGGTGATCCAAACTGCCGGTCGGAGGAGCGAGCCTCAATCGAGATAGTCGTCGGTCGAAAGACGGGGAGGTCAGCGATGGCCGAGCATGCGGAGTTTGACGACGGGGCAGCGGTCCAAGATCGAGATCTGCTGCAGCGGTTGACGCTCTATTTCGACGAATTGGAGGAGCGGCTGCGCCGCGGGCAGGGCTGGTTCATCTTCAACGCGAGCCAAGGCCGTTCGGACCGAATCTCGAACTTCATCGTCCAGCGCCTCGTCGAACGCGGCCCCTCGGTCCAGGCCCACATCATGGTCCGGCGCGATTTCGCGATCAGCGCCTACGTCGACGAGGTCGGGCTTTCGGCGCTCCAGCCCGCGGATGGCGGCAGGCATGTCGACGACCGGGCCAAGCGGGAATTCGAATTGGCGCAGAAGGTGACTTCCACCACCCGCGAGCAGCTGTTGTTCAGCGATGTGCTCGTGTTGACCGGTCTGCGCCCTCGGGCGCGGCATGAGGCGACGTATCTTGATCGGGCCATCGCCGAGCGGTACCGTCGGCGACTGGCGACGATCTTGCTGACGCCCGAGATGCCAAACGTGCGGCAGGCCGAATTCGCTTCGCTTGATCCGAGCGAGGCGTTCTGGCCGCGACTCTTCCAGCGCATGTACGACACGAGCCTCGTGGCGCTTTAGCTCCGAGCCGAAGCGGTGCGGCAACGATTCTGGATTGGGGAGAGACCGGTCCGCCGACTCAGGAAATCCGGGTGAGCACGACGTCCGCGACCTCTTCTAGGAGCTCGCGGGTCTCGATGTCGGGCAGGAGA
The DNA here is from genome assembly GCA_050997095.1 of Thermomicrobiales bacterium. Lineage (GTDB taxonomy): Bacteria > Chloroflexota > Chloroflexia > Thermomicrobiales > UBA6265 > JBPCRG01. The sequence continues at coordinate 3,102 of JBPCRG010000261.1, forward strand.
CCGAGCACGCTTTTCGCGCGTGAGACGAAATGCTCGGCGACGGCGAACGTTTCGTCCACGGCCCCGCTGGCGCGCATCGCCGCGACGACGTCCGCCAGATCGTCCGGCGCGAAGTCGCCTGAAACGACTCTCTGCAGCCGTTGGCCTTCAGGGGAGCCCGGGCCGAACTTTTGGGCATAGATGATCGTTGGCAGCGTCACCGTTCCCTGAAGCAGATCGTTTCCTGCGGGCTTGCCGAGATCGCCCGCGCCGCTGGTGATGTCGAGGAGATCGTCGATGATCTGAAAGGCGATGCCGAGATCCGATCCGTATTGCCGGAGGGCGGCGATGTGCGGGTCGGGAGCCCGACCCAAAATCGCTCCCATCTCGGCGGCTCCTGCAAAGAGCGACGCCGTCTTGCCGTAGATCCGGCGCTCGTAGTCGTCACGGGACTGGTCGAGGCGGTGACCGTCGAACATCTCGCGCAATTGGCCGTCGCAGACGTCGCCCAGCGTGGATGCGAAGACCGAGACCACGCGCACACTGTCGGTGGCGGCGGCGAGCATGGCGGATTGGGCGAAGAGATAGTCGCCGATCAGGATCACGGCGCCCGAGCTGAGCACGGAGTTGAGCGTCGGCTTGCCGCGCCGAAGCGCCGAGCGGTCCACCGTGTCGTCATGGATGAGACTGGCAGTGTGAAGGAGTTCGACACCGGCCGCCGCGGTCACCAGCGACCCAAGATTCGCCTCGTAATCGTAGCTTCGCCCCGCCAGCAGCAGGATCAACGGCCGCAACCGTTTACCGCCAGCCGACACGATGTCACGGACGAGCGCCGATGCTGCCGGGTAGTTGACCTGCGCAACTTGAAGCACCCGCTCTTCGACGCGCTCAAGGTCCGAACGCATCAGCGCGAAGACGTCTCGGCTTTGAACGGTTGACCAAGGCTTTTGGGTCGATGCGGTCATGACTCAGGGTCTCATTTGTGAAAAAGTCTACACACTCGCACCGGATTATCAGTGGACACTCGGAACGCTGTCAATTCCGGCGAAACACGGCCTCCGCCGCGCGCTACAGTCTTTTCAACTTCCCTGACCAGCCTCCCAGAGTCCCGGCCGTCGTGGCGATAATTTTCAACAGAGTCATCGGCTATGATGTACGGACACATGATTCATCGGATTCGGTCAAGTGCCTCTTCATGGATGACGCGCTAGGATCCTAGGCATGAACGCCTCCCGATTGATCGCGCGGGAAATGCCGCCTCGCGGATCGCGATTGCGGCGGAGACGATGGACGGCGATCGGCTGGTCCTACAGCGCCGCAGCCGTCGTGCCGATCGTCATCCTTGGGCTTCTCATCCGGTTCGATGTGGGTCGGTCCGACGGCTCGGAACCGCGCATGACCTTCACGGTTGTCGATGCCGCGAGCGGTCTCGCGGTGGTCGGCGCCTCGGTCTCGATGGACGGCCGGACGATCGTCACGGGGTCGGACGGCCGCGTCACCGTCGCGCCGACGACGCTGACGGGATCGGTTCAGGTGAGCGCTCCGGGCTACTTGGGCCAACGCGGAACACTCGGCGAGCACCTTGCCGACGAGCAGCGGGTGCTGATCCATCCGATCTCGACTGCATCGGATTTGCCCTTGGGTGACGAGGCGGCATCTTCGGCGACGAGCGCTGCTCCACCCGCGGCGACCACCGGAGCGGCGGCTACGACAACCGACTTGACGCCGATCCAAGGGTCCAACATTGCCGGGGTCGTCCTCGACGGCAACGGGGCTCCGATTGTGGACGCGCTGATCCGATCCGGTTCCGAAACCGCGAGAAGCGGCCCCGACGGCGGATACTCGCTCGGCGTCGTCGGCGACCGGCGGGACCTTGTGGTCTCCGCTTCCGGCTACGCCGATCGAACGGTGTCTCCCAGCGAATCCTTGTCTGTGCGCCTGGCTCGTCGCGAGATCAAGGCGGCATACGTCTCCGGCAATGCCGCGGCGTCGCCCAGTCAGGTGGATAGGATTGTGACGCTGGTCGACTCCACGGAACTCAATGCCGTGGTGATCGACGTCAAGGAGAGCGTCGTCTACTACGACACCAAGGTGGAGTTCTTTCGGAAGGCCAACGCGGTCAAGCCGGTTTTCGACGCGGCGGCCGTCGTCAAGAGGTTTCGAGATCGGGGCATCTACACGATCGCGCGCATCGTCGTCTTCAAGGACCCGTTGGTGGCTGAGGCCTATCCGGACCTCGCGGTCAAAGACGACCGGGGCGGACTTTGGCGAGGGGCGGAGGGGGAGGCGTGGGTCAACCCGTTCGAGAAGGGACTCTGGCAGCCGAACATCGATCTCGCGCTGGAGGCCGCGCGGTTTGGGTTTGACGAGGTCCAATACGACTACATCCGCTTTCCCTCGGATGGCGACCTGTCGACAGCGAATTTTGGGCCCGACTATAGCGAGGCCGCCCGAGTCGGCGCGATCGTCGGGTTCCTCAAAGAGGCTCAATCGCAGATCGCGCCCAGCGGCGCAAAACTGGCGGTCGACATCTTTGGGATCGTGGCCGTCTATCCCGACGATCAGGGGATCGGCCAGCGGCTTGCCGACATCGCCCCGTATGTCGACTACGTCTGTGCCATGGTCTATCCCTCTCATTTCGACGCGACGTCGATCGATGTCGGAGGAAAACCGAACGATTTCCCGTACGAGACCATCAAGCTTTCCTTGAGAATGGCCAAAGCGAAGATGCCGGGGATGGAGCTGAAGCTGCGGCCCTGGCTTCAGGATTTTTCACTTCCGGGAATGACCGCCTACGGCGCCGAGCAGTTGCAGGCGCAGATCAAGGCCAGCGATGAGGCCGACTTCGGCGGCTGGATGCTTTGGAACGCCAATTCCACCTTCACGGAGTCGGCGCTGAAGGCGGACTCCGGGCCGAACGCGTAGGCGCACCGAGCGCAGGATGAAGATAGTCTGCGGTCGGGCGGCCCTCCTCTTTGATGGAACGTGCGATTCGGGTCAAGTTTTCGGTACCTCAGTTCTTTCTCCATGCAGTCGTTGCCGAGAGTCGGTCCCCCCTGATTCGATCGTAGCGATCGCAGCGGAATTCTTCTCGCCCAATCGACTCGGCTAAATATTTCTTACACGGATCGTAGCAAGTTACCGGCAGTGTCTGTATAATGACATCACTCGGCGCGAATCAATGCGGCGGATGGAATGAGAAGTGCGAAGCAGGCATTCCGACGGTGCGTCCGATCGGCGGCAGCGGCGGATCGGACGATTCAGGAGAACGGGAAACCATGGTGTTGGTAGTTCGACGTGGCGTGCAGCGCACGCCTGAGCGTCTTCAGCAGGAGATGGAGCAGGTTTTCCGCGCCCTCGTCCCGGCTCGTCCCAACTTGGCGACGCGGCAGAGCGGGCTCTGGCGGCCGCCCGTCGAGGTGTTCGAGACGGAGGATGCCTTGGTCGTCTCGGCCGAAATCGCCGGCATGGACGAGCGGGAGTTGAACGTCGTGATCGAACACGACGTTCTTTCGATTCGTGGCGAGCGAATGCATCCGCGGACCGGCGAACGCCGAATATACCGTGAGGCGGGGATCGCATACGGCCGTTTCGGCGCGGATGTCTTTGTCCCGTTCGCCGTCGAGGCCGACAGGACGGAAGCCGAGTATGAGGGCGGAATTCTGCGCATCCGTCTGCCGAAAGCGGCGGCACGAACCATCTTACCGCGGCGCGACGATCCTGCCGAAGGGCAGGGCCAAAGGAACACAGAGTCATGACCAAGAATTTCAAGAATGACGCCGCTGACGACGGAGGAGAGCAGGATCCGACCGCGGCAGGTTGGTTGACGATGGACGAGGCCAAAGACCTCGAAGGCAGCCAGTCGCCCATCGAAGAATCCGTGCCAGACTCGATCGTCGATGAGAATCCTGAGTCAGTCGGCGCCGAAGAAGGATCGGACGACGCGAAATCCGAGACGATGCTGAAACTGCCGATTTTGCCGTTGCGCGGTACGGTCGTCTTCCCGCTGACCGTCGTGCCCTTGGCCGCCGCGCAGGCACGCTCGCTCCTCCTCATCGACGACGTCATGTCCGGCGATCGCACGGTCGGCCTCGTCATGCAGAAGGATTCGGAACTTGAGGGGGCGGGGCCCGACGACGTCTACGACATCGGCTGCATCGCGACGATTCTCCAGATGATGCGGGTGCCCGACGGCAGTGTGCGGTTGGCGGTCCAGGGCTCGGAGCGGATGCGGATCAAACGGTTCGTCTCCAAGGAGCCGTTCCTCATGGCCGAGGTGGAGCGGGCGCCGTAGACGACCGAAGACACGGTCGAGGTGAAGGCGCTCACCCGCAACACGGTCGATCTCTTCCAGCGCCTCGTCGCGTTGGTCCCGCACCTGCCGGACGAGTTGGTCACGGCGGCGCTCAACGTCGACGAACCGCGTCATCTCGTCTATCTCGTCGCGACGAATCTGCGGATGGAGGCCGAGGAGCGGCAGCGTCTGCTCGAGATGGACTCGGTGCAGGAAAAGCTGAAGACGCTCAATGCTTTCATTCAGAAGGAGCTCGACGTGCTCGAGCTGGGCAAGCGGCTGCAAAGCGAGGTTCAGGAGGAGCTCGGCAAGTCTCAGCGGGAGTACTACCTGCGCGAGCAGATGAAGGCGATCCAGCGCGAGCTTGGCGAATCCAGCGAGAGCGAGACCGAAATCAGCGAGCTTCGCGCCAAGATCGAGGCTTCGGGGATGTCGGAGGAGGCGGGGAAGGAGGCGAAGCGCGAACTCGACCGCCTCGCGAAATTGCCGCCGGCCGCCGCCGAGTATGGCGTGATCAAGACCTATCTCGACTGGTTGACGTCCCTCCCGTGGAACAAGAGCACGGAAGGCGAGATCGATATCGCGGGGGCGCGGCGGATCCTGAACGAGGATCACTACGACCTCGAAAAGATCAAGGACCGCATTCTCGAATATCTGGCCGTGCGGAAGCTGAAACTCGCTTTGGCCTCGCGCGAGGAGGGCGAAGGGGGAGCCGCCAACCGCGAGCCGATCCTGTGCTTCGTCGGCCCTCCGGGCGTCGGCAAAACCAGCCTTGCGCAGTCGATCGCGAGAGCCTTGGGCCGCGAGATGACGCGCATGTCGCTGGGCGGCGTGCGGGACGAGTCCGAGATCCGGGGGCACCGGCGGACTTATGTCGGGGCAATGCCGGGCCGGATCGTGCAGGCGATCCGCCGAGCCGGAACCAACGACCCGGTTTTTGTGCTGGATGAAGTGGACAAGCTGGGCAACGATTGGCGGGGCGACCCCTCGTCGGCACTGCTCGAGGTGCTTGACCCGGAGCAGAACAATTCGTTCCGCGACCATTACCTGGACGTCGCGTTCGATCTTTCGAAGGTGATGTTCATCGCGACTGCGAACATGCTGGATTCGATTCCCTCCCCGCTCCGGGACCGGATGGAGATCATCGAGCTCGCAGGCTATACGGACGACGACAAGCTGAACATCGCCAAGCGCTTTTTGGCTCCGAAACAGCTGC
>JBPCRG010000295.1:0-2510 GCA_050997095.1 Thermomicrobiales bacterium
GACCCAGTGCGGATGGCTGCGCGCGGCGGGGTTCCTCGACGTCGACTGCTACTTCAAATACTTCGAGCTGGCCGTCTTCGGCGGGCGCAAGCCGGGCTGACATCCCGCGCGGACGCCGGGTCCCCGCTCAGCGCTCGACGACGAGGCCGTCGCGGACCTCCAGCGTCCGCGTCGCGAGCCGGGCGATCGCGGAGCGGTCGTGGAGCACCATGAGCAGCGTGCCGCCGAACGTCGTCAGCGCCGCTTCGAAGTTCTCGCGCGACGGCAGGTCGAGGTGGTTGAACGGTTCGTCCAGCAGGAGCACGTTGGCGCCGCGCCGAACCACGAGCGCCAACGCCAGCCGCGCCCGCTCGCCGTACGAGAGGTCGCCCGCCGGACGCAGCACGCTGTCGCCGCCGAAGAGGAACCGGTGCAGAAAGGTGCGGGCGTCGGTCTCGTCGATCTCGGCCAGCGCCCGCACCTGGGCCAGCGCGGATCGGGTCGGGTCGACCGATTCCTGCTCCTGCGCGAACTCGCCGATGACGACCCCAGCCCCGAGCCGGACGCAGCCCGCGGACGGAGCGACCGACCCGGCGATCATCCGCAGCAGCGTCGATTTCCCCGCCCCGTTCGGCCCGGTGACGGCGACCCTGTCACCGGAGCGGATCCGGAGATGCACGGAGCGCAGGACGACCCGGTCCCCGTAGGCGACCGTGGCGTCGTCGATCGAGACCGCGTCGCGTCCGGTCGGGGCGGCCGCGCCGAACCCGACGGCCATTTCCCAGCCGCGCTCCGGTTTGTCGATCCGCTGCTCCGAGGCGAGCAGCCGCTCCAGCTTCCGCTCCCGGACTTTGGCGGTCCGCGCCACCTTCTTCGCCCGGCCGCGCAGGAAATCGTTCTGCGTCTGGCGCTCGGTCTCCCGCGCATGGGAGGCGACCGCCCGGATGTCGCCCTTGATCCGCGCGATCTCCAGCCTCTGCCGTTCGTAGGCGTCCGCGTGGGCGTCGCGCTCCGCGGTTTTTGCGGCAAGGTAGGCGGAGTAGTCGCCGGGGAAGACGCGCAGACCGCCGCGGTCCGGGTCGAGTTCCGCGATCGACGTCACGGTCGCGTCGAGGAAGCCGCGGTCGTGCGAGACCGCGACGACCGCGCCGTCGTATGTGCGGACGAAGTGCCCGAGCCAGTCCAGGGCGTCGATGTCGAGGTGGTTCGTCGGCTCGTCGAGCAGCAGCAGGTCCGGTCCGGTGGCGAGGAGGGCCGCCAGCCCGGCCCGGGTCTTTTCCATGCCCGAGAACCGGTCGAGCGGCGAGCTCCAGTCCCGGTCGGGAAGACCCAGTCGGCCCAGCAGCGTGGCCAGAAGGTCGAGGCGCTCGTAGCCGCCCGCGGCCTCGAAGGCGGCGAAGACGGACGCGTGCGCGGACGCCGAACCGGATGCCACGTGGGCGGCGACCGCGACCACGGCGTCATGGGCGGCGAGGAGCCCGCCGAGGGAGGCGTCGAGGAGATCGGAGAGCCTCGCGCCGGGCGAATCGGCGAAGCCCTGGCGCAGATACCCGACACGATGGCCGGGGGCCAGCGTGATCGATCCGCCGTCCGGCGTCTCGACTCCGGCGAGCAGCGAGAGCAGCGTCGATTTGCCCGAACCGTTCGGCCCGATCAGTCCGATCCGGTCCCGACGGTTGACGATCAAGGAGACGTCGGTGAGCACGGGAAGATCGCCGAAGCGTTTTGAGAGCGAGTTGGCCGACAACATGAGATTCCCCAGACAACGGTGGTCGTCGGCGGCCGCGTGGAGCGTGGAGCACCACGAGGCGGACGCGGGCGGTGCGGATTCCGTTTGGAATGGGGTCTATCTCATCGAGGGCGGACCTCGCGGGGTGGCCGGCTGCGGGGCCGGGGGGAAACGGGGAGGCGGCGGCGCACGCCGCGCCGCCTCCGGAAAGGGCATCAGGAGACGGGGAGTTCGTCCTCGTCGTCGTCCATGTCGTCGTCGTCATCGCATTGGGCTTCGAGCGCCATCAACGCGAAGTTGTCGATCTCCTGCTGGACCGCGTCGCGCAGATTGATCAGATCGACCAGATCCAGCCCCGCCAGCACCGCGTTGTTCTCCGGATCGCCGTCGTCCTGGCTGTGGGCGACGGCGCGGAACTCGACTTCGAACCCAGCCTCGCCGTCGCCGTCCGTGCCTCCCGAGATTTCGTCCATGTAGATGTTGTACGTGTCCATGTCGCGTTTCATCCCCCCACGTCGGTCGAAGCACCCTTCGCGCGTCTCTCCCGCGATGCGTCGACGGTCCGCGCCTCCGGAGAGCCGGCGGCGCGATCAGCGTACCGGGGTCTCGCCCATTGCGCAACCGGCGGCCGACGGTCCGTAAAAGCTTGGAGGGCACACGGTCGCGGCCTCAGAAAAGATCCAACGGCCAGATCGGCCGGGTCAGCCGGGTGTGCCCGAGACGGGCGGCGTCGCCGACGGTCGGGCCGGGCGTGTCGACCCCGACGATCGACCCCGCGATCGGCGCGAACGCCTCGCGGAAC
>JBPCRG010000307.1:0-7680 GCA_050997095.1 Thermomicrobiales bacterium
CGGCACGGGTTGGAGGAGCATGCCGCCAAGCCCGCCCCCCTTGTCCATCGCCGTCCGGTCGTTCGCGGCCCGGACCGTGACGCCCCAAAGCACGGTTCCGGTCAGGCTGGTCGAGACCAACAGCGCGCCGACGGCGGACGACCGCCGCAACCGTCCCCCTCCCGCGGGCCGTCGCAAGCCTGCCGGAACGAGGATCAGACCCAGCGCGAGCAGTTCGATCAGCTTGGTCGCGACGCCGAGCTGGTCGATCTGCTCGCGGCGCCCGAGCAGATAGCCGAGATAGACGGCGACGTCGGCGACGAGCAGGAGCGCCGCCGCCGACCGCCACCGCCGGGATGAGGAGACCTTCGCGGCCGCGAGCGTGAGGAGCGCCGCGTCGATCAGGAACAGCAGCGCCGTGTCCGGCTCCTCCGGGCGATGCGCCGGAACGAGCGCGAGGTGGATCAACCCCGTCGTGAACAGCAGCCCGGCGGCGACGCGGGTCGCGAGCGGCGTCGCCTCGCGGCGGTCGAGCCAGCGCCGCGCCGGAGCGCTGCCAAGGCCCGCCGCGGCGTGGACCGCGCGAAGCAGCAGCCAGACGGCGACCGGGGCCAGCAGCATCGCCGCCAAGCCCGGGAAGTGCTCCGCGGCCACCCCCCAGCGCGAGTTCGAAACCGTGTCCATTCCAGCCATTCTCGAATCCTTTCTCGCATCCCTCGATCTGGATGCGGCCCGCCCGCGGTCGCCAACCTATGCGGCCAGTTCGGTCCCGTTCCGGTCCAGCCCGTCCGGGCCGAGGACGCCGATCGGCGCGCTCCGCCGCGTGCGGGCGAAGGCGCGCCGCGACGGTCGGCTCAGCACGAGTCCGAGGATCGCGGCCGGCAGGACGGCGACGACCAGCAGCGGCACGAGCTGCACCGCCATTCCGCGGCCGACCGCCAACCGAAGCAGTCCGCCCAGCAGGACGACGATTTCAAACGCCACCGTTCCATTGCGCGCCCATCGCCGCAGCCGGCCGATTCCGCCCGCGAACGTGAGCGCGGCCATCGGTCCGAGCAGGCCGAAGAGCATCCCTTGGGCCAGATTGGGCAACGACCCGCTGGTGAGGCCGATCACCAGCGTGCCCAGCACCGAGAGGAAGCCGACCGCGCCCTGCATCACGAGGAGCACGGCGGCCACGTCGAGCCGGCCGGTCGCCGACGCCTCGTTCCGGGCAGGCCGTATCGTTGGTGGGGGATTCCGCATCGCCGCCGCCTCCCTTTCCGAGTTCTCCGGGGCGTCCGCGTTCGGCACCGCGCCGACGATGGCGTCATCGTCGTGGGTCCAGTCTGGCGGGGGCGGATGAGACGATCCTGAGTCGGTTCTAAGAATCCGGTGAGACGGACGCCGCGAGCGGCAGCTCGACGGTGAAGGTGGCGCCCCGGTCGGCGCCGCCGTTGTCACGGGCCGCGATCCGGCCGCCGTGCTGGTCGACGATCCAGCGCGCGATCGCGAGCCCCAGACCGGCCCCGCTCGCCGTGCGCGCGCGATCCGCCTGGTGGAAGCGTTCGAAGATCCGCTCCCGATCCTGGGCCGGGATTCCCGGGCCGTCGTCGCGGACGTCGAGCGCCGCGCAGCCGCGCGCTTCCGCCAGCCGGATCTCGATGCGTCCGCCGCGCTGGGTCTGCTTGACGGCGTTGTCGATCAGGATCCAGAGCAGCTGCCTGAGCGCATCGTCGTTCGCCTCGACGACGATCGGGCCGGGTTCTTCCGGCTCCGCCAGGCGGACGTCGCGCGACGAATGGAGACGCTGCGCCTGGCGGACGAGGTTGTGGACGAGCGGGCGCAGATCGAGCGGCCCGCGTTCGAGCCGCTGCCCGGCGTCCGCCCGGGCGAGGGTGAGCAGGTCCTCGACGAGACGGCCCATCCGGTCGCTCTCGGCGGCGATGTTCTGGAGCGCGGCCTCGCGGTCGTGGGGTTCGACATCCGGCCGCGCGAGCAGGAACCCGGCGTTCGCCCGGATGGTGGTCAGCGGCGTCCGCAGCTCGTGCGAGGCGTCGGCGACGAAGCGCCGCTGCGTCGCCAACGCCTCGACGAGATCCGACTGCGCGCCCTGAAGCCGCTCCAGCATCCCGTTGAAGCTCGTGGTCAGCCTCCCGAGCTCGTCCTTTCTCCGCACGACCGGCAGCCGTCGGCCCAGATCCCGGGTGGCCCCGATCTCATCGGTGGCGTGCGCCATCGTCTTCAGGGGCCGGAGCGCGCGGCCCGCCGCCGACCAGCTCGCGATGAACGCCGCCAGCAGGATCAGCGCGGAGGAGAGGAGCAGCAGGGTGCGGAACCCCCGCACCTGCCGCTCGACCCAGGAGGTGGGCTGACCCGTGACGAGGTACCCGCTCAGCCCGAGATCCGGCCGAGTCCACGGCAGCACGGAGACGCGGAGCGCGACCCCGTTCGGCGGCGTGGTGGTCACGAACGGATCGCCGGATGTGGCGCTCTGCAGCACGCCCAAGGCGATCGCGGGCGGCGCCCCGTCGATCTCGCCCGAGCTGGAGATCGGGACCCCGGCCGCGTTCAGGATCTCGACGAAATCTCGACGAAGGTCTCGGCGGCTCCGGCGTCCGTCCGCAGGTCGATCGGGGCCACCGGCCGCCGGGGCGCGAACGCGTCGGCCGTCGCCGCCTGGAGCGAGGCGACGCCCGCCCGCCCGCGCGCCGCGAGCGCGGTGTCGCGGTCGTCCACCTGGGCGCGGCCGACGAGACCGAGGAGGAGGACGTTGAAGACGAGCAGCGTGAAAACGATGACGACGCCGCCCGAGACCGCGATCCTCGTCCGAATCGACACCGCTACGACCCGTCGCGGAAGACATAGCCGACGCCCCGGACGGTGTGGATCAGGCGCGGCTTCCCGTCCGCCTCGAGCTTCTGGCGGAGGTAGCCGACGTAGACGTCGACCGTGTTGCTCGTGATCGCGGCGGTGTGGCCCCAGACGGCGTCGAGCAGCTGCCCGCGGCTCGCGACCTGGCGGGGATGGCGCAGGAAAGAGTGCAGGAGATCGAATTCGAGCGCCGTCAGGTCGATCGGACGCCCGTCCCGGCGCGTCTCGCGGCCGGTCGGATCGAGCGTCAGATCGCCGATCTCGATGCGCCGGGTCGCCCCCGGATCGCGCCGCCGGAGCAGGGCCCGCACCCGGGCGAGCAGCTCCTCGTAGGCGAACGGTTTGACAAGGTAGTCGTCGGCCCCGCTGTCGAGACCGCGCACGCGGTCGAAGGTCGCGTCGCGGGCGGTCAGCATCAGGATCGGGACGTCGCTCTCCGCGCGGAGCATGCGCGAGACCTCGATCCCGTCGAGTCCCGGCAGCATGACGTCGAGCAGCACCAGATCCGGGGGGGCCCCGCGGGCGAGCGCCAGCGCCGCGCCGCCGTCCCCGGCAAGCGTCACCCCATACCCCTCATAGACGAGGGCGCGCCGAATCGACGCCGCGATCCGGGCGTCGTCCTCGACCACCAATATGTGCGCGTGGCCACCCATCGCCATCGATTAAAGCAGCCAAGCATGAGAAGCGCATGAGAAGCGACGCGCCGGGTCTCGGAGGACCTGTTGAATGCCCTGGCTTGATCCGAGGAATGACCTGTTTCGTCGCGACCCGTCAAGTTCCCCGGAGAACGACGAGATTCTTCCTGCGTCAGAATGACATGATGAGCGCGTCTCCTCCTCCGCAGTAATCCCGAGTGCTTTGAGCAAGATCGATCGGCATCGCTTTCGACGCCGATGCGGTGCCCCACCCCCGTCATGCCGAGCGCAGCCCTCAGGTAAGGTCGAGGAATCTCTTCGACCGCAGGGAGAATCGTCGTCGGTTTGGGCGATGACACCTGACTGTGCATGGACCATTCAGGCCGACGGCCGAGGAGGCGCGCCCAAAATGTCATTCTGACGCAGGAAGAATCTCGTCGGTCTCCATGCACCGGACACATGCCAACAGTCCGGTCCACTGAGGAAACGAATGACCTCTCGTTCCCGTCCGTCACGTCAGATCACGTCGCATTGCCCACGTCGATCGACCCTACGGCCGCTCCCCCGTCGTCACCGGCAGCTCCGGGTGGCGGCTCCACTCTTTCCAGGAGCCAGTGAAGAGCGAGACGTCCTCGTACCCGATCAGCCGCAGCGTGAAGTACGTCGCCGCGGAGCGCACCCCCGTCGAGCAGTAGGGGATGACCAGCCGTTCCGGCGTCACGCCCAGGTCCGCGTACATCGCCCGCAGCTCCCCGGCGCTCTTCCACCGCTTCGGGTCGGTCGCGGCCGCGTTCTCGGTGAACTGGACGTTCGTCGCGCCGGGGATGTGCCCCGCCGCGAAATCCCTCGCCGGGGTCAACGCGATCACCTTCACGTCCGGCCCGGCCGCGAGCCCCTGCAGCGAGCCCGGATCGACGAGCCATTCGGGATGGGCGTACCCCTCCGCCGCCGGACTCGGCGCGACCTCCACCGCGCCGGAATCGCCCGGCCGCCCGGAGCTCGTCGCAAATCCAAAGCCGAAGAAGAGCAAAAGCAGCAGGAGCAGAATCGTGATGATCTTCATGCGACATCTCCTTGTGATCGAACGCCCGCGCCCGCCGCTGGGATCGCAAATCCGTCGGGGCGACCGTGGAGGAGACGCGCCCGACATGTCATTCTGACGAAGGAAGAATCTCGTCGCTCTCTCCCGAGGGAGCAGAGGGCGATCCGCAGAGCAGGCAAGGCGGCGGCGCCCCGCCTACGCCAACCGGGCCACCGCCGCGTCGATCCGCCGCGAGACCCGCTCCATCCCGATCACCCGCAATGTCCCGAACAACCCGGGCGATTCCGTTCTTCCCGTAACCGCCACGCGGATCGCCATGAAGAGCTGGCCCGGCTTCAGGCCCAACTCCTCGGCCATCGCCCGCAGCCGACCGTCAGTCGCCGTCTCGTCGTCCAGATCGAGCTCCGGCAGCGCGGCGCGGACCGCCGAGAGCGCCGCCAAGGCCTGCGCGGGCTCCGTCTTCTTCGGGACGAGCTGCGCCGCGTCGTACGGGTCGAGCTCCTCCCGCAGGAAGTAGCGCATGAGACCCGGCGCCTCGGCCAGCGTCTTCAGGCGATCCTTCAGCAGTTCGGTGACCGCGCGCACGTGCGCGAACTCCGGCCCCGCCGGATCGCTTGCGGCGGCGTCCACCAAGCCCGCCCGCGCGAGGAACGGCACGATCCGCGCCGCCAGGTCGTCCAGCGGAACCACGTGGTTGATGTAGTGCTGGTTGAACCAAGCCAGCTTCGCGTAGTCGAACGTCGCGGGCGAGGGGCTGACCCGTTCCAGCGTGAAGGCCGCCAGCAGCTCCTCCTTCGAGAAGATCTCGGTCACGCCGTCCAGACTCCAGCCGAGCAGCGCCAGATAGTTCATCACCGCCTCGGGCAGATACCCTTGGCTGCGGAACTCGTCCATCGCCGTCGCCCCGTGACGTTTGGAGAGCTTGCCGCCGCCGGGGGCGAGGATGAGCGGCATGTGCGCCAGCTTCGGCGCCTCCCACCCGAACGCGGCGTAGAGCCTGATGTGCAGCGGCGCCGACGGGATCCATTCCTCGCCGCGCATGATGTGCGTCACCCGCATCAGGTGGTCGTCGACCACGTTCGCCAGGTGATAGGTCGGATAGCCGTCGGACTTGAGCAGGACCAGATCCTCCAGCGTCGCGTTCTGGAAGGTCACCTCGCCGCGCAGCAGATCGAGGACCCGCGTCTCCCCGTCGCGCGGCATCGTGAACCGCACGACGTGCGCCGCGCCCTCGGCGAGTTTCGCGGCGCGCTCCGCGGGGGGCAGGGCGCGGCAGTGGCGGTCGTAGCCCGGCGGCAGCCCGCTCGCCTGCTGCGCCTCGCGCACCCCCTGCAGGCGCTCCGGCGTGCAGAAGCAGGGGTAGGCATGGTCCGTCGCCAGCAATTCGTCCGCATAGTGCTGGTAGAGGTCGATCCGCTCGCTCTGCACGTAGGGGCCGTACGGCCCGCCCTTGTCCGGCCCCTCGTCCCACGACAAGCCGAACCAGGCGAGGATGTCGAGGATGCCCTCGGTCGCCCCCGGCAGGAGCCGCGCGCGGTCCGTGTCCTCGATCCGCAGCACGAACTCGCCCTGCCTGCCTTCGCGCCGAGCCTGCCCGTAGGCGAAGAGGTAGTTGAAGAGCGCCGTCCGCCCCCCGCCGACGTGCAGCATCCCCGTCGGGCTCGGCGGGAACCGCACCCGCACCAGCGGCGAGGCGTCGAACATGGGATTCGGGCTGGAGTTGGTCATCGGGGGACATCCTTGGCGCGTTCCCTGCCTGCACGGTCATCTCCCGAGAGTATAGCGACCGGGCCCGGACTCCTCCCTTCGCTCCGCCGCGCTTGCGGCGGGGCGTCCGCCGGGAATAGGATGACGTCGAGGCCCCGACCGATCCACCCAGCGACGCGGAGGCCGACCCCCCATGGCGCATGCCGACCAGCAGATCCGCCCGTCACCCGTCCCGCTGCACCCGGTGGCCGCCGTCGCGCCCGCGTCCTCCCTGCCCGCGACCATGAATCCGATCGTCGGGCGCGACGGGGAGATCGCCGCGCTCGTCGACGCGAGCCTGCTGCGCCTCGAGCAGGCGGACGACGGCGAGCCGCGGATCGGCATGCTGGAGACGATCCGGGAATACGGCCTGGAGCGGCTCGCCGCCGCCGGGGAGAACGGGGCCGCCCGGCGCGCCCACGCCGCCCATTTCCTGGCGTTGGCCGAGGAGGCGATGGCAAGCCTGCGCGGGCTCGACCATGCGGTCTGGCTGGCACGCCTGGATCGCGAGCACGGCAATCTCCGGAATGCCCTGACCTGGGCGCTGGACGTTGGCGACGCGGATTCCGCGCTTGGGCTCTGCGCGGCGCTCCGCCAATTCTGGAGCCGGCGCGGACACGCGCGGGCGCCGCCGCGTGGCTGGAGCGGGCGCTTGCCCTTCCCGTGTCGGATCCCGGTCGGCGCGCCGCCTCGCTGCGGGGCGCCGGCGCGCTGGCCGAGGCGTTGCGCGACTACCCCCGCGCCGTCGCCGCCTACGAGGAGGCGCTTGCGCTCTGGCGCGCATCCGGCAACCGCAAGGGCGAGGCGGCGGTGCTCGTCGACCTCGGCAGCGTCTCCTGGGACCAAGGGGATCTCGGCCGCGCCGTCGCCCTCTACACCGAGGCGATGGAGATCGACCGGACCCTTGGCGATGGGCGCAACATGGCCCGCACCCTGGGGGTCCTCAACACGGTGGCGATCGTGCAGGGCGATTACGGGCTCGCCGAGCGCAACCTGACCGAGTGCATCGCGCTGATGCGCTCGACCGGAGATCTCCACGGACTCGGCGCGACCCTCTCCAACCTCGGCGAACTCGAGCTGTTGCGCGGAAACACCGACCGCGCCGAATCGCTGATGGAGGAGGGCCCCGCGCTGCGGCGGACGCTCGGCGACCCCCACGGCATCGCCATGACGCTGACCCAGTTCGGCCGGGTCGGCGGGACTGCGGCGAACCAGCGCCCGCCGCCGCCACAGCGCGTCCGCGTCGCTGCGGCGCGGCATCGGCCGCCAGGCCCAACCGTGGATCCGCGGTCCCGTCGCCCCGTCGCCACGGCTCACCCGCGTCCATGCCTCGGGGGGGGGTCTGCCGTGCCGCCGCGCCGAGCGTCTGCTGCCGGGGGCGCCCGCGCCGGTGCCCGCCCAAGGGTATCCGTTCGCCCGCACCGC